>CBEVHI010000112.1:0-7158 GCA_965549635.1 uncultured bacterium
CTACAGCAGCGGCATCAACTCGGTGGCGATCCGTTCCAGCGTCTCGACTTGCTGGGTGTATGGCATGCCGGAGAAGACCGAGCGGGCAACCACGTGCAGCGGCACGCCCACCCGATCGCGGGTTGCCTGGATCTGTTCGGCGATCTGTTCGGCCGGTCCGACCAGCACCGAGGAACGCAGGCGGGCATCGGTCGATGCGTCGATCGGTGGTGGGGCGGGGATCGGAACCGATCGGGTCGTCGAGGCCTCCATGTCGCTGTACTTCCAGCGCATGTGGTGCACGTGGTCGCGGATCTCGTCCCAACCCCGGTCGGCATCGTCGCAGGGGTAGATGATGTTGTAGTGCGCCCAGGTGAAACTCGTCGGGTCCCTGTCGTAGCGGAGCATCTCTTCGACGGCGATCCCGATCTGTGCTTCGAGTTCCGTCGGTGCGGCGTTGGAGAAGAACCCGTCGGCGAGACGGGCGGCCCTGCGCACCGCGGCGGGAGCACCGCCCCCGATCCAGATGGGGATACGGCGATCGGGAGTGGGACGTACAGCCAGTTCCGGGAAGTCATAGACGGGACCCTTGTGACGGAACGGTATGCCCGACCAGGCTTTGGGGAGGATGTCGAGGATCTCGTCCATCGCCTTGCCGCGGGTCCCCAAGTCGGCTCCCAGGCCGGCGAACTCGGTGCTGGACCAGCCCAGCCCGAGGCCGAGGATGAGGCGTCCCGCGCTGATCAGGTCGACGGTTGCGGCGTCCTCTGCCAGTCGCAGGGGGTGGTGCAGCGGGGCCAGGACCACACCGGTTCCGATGGCGATCCGCGACGTGCGGGCCGCCATTGCCGCGGAGAGGGGGAGCAGAGACGGCGCATAGCCGTCATCGACGAAGTGGTGCTCGGTCGTCCAGATGGACGCGAAGCCGAGGCGTTCGGCATCGACGGTGAGGTCCAGGGCCTCCCGGTACAGGTCCTGCCATGTGCGCGGATCACCGGCCGTGCGTTGACACGAGATGAGACCGACGCCGAGATCCATCCGCTCACTCCCCACAGCCGGTTCCTCCCTGGATGGACACGACCGTGCCGTCCGGACCGCTGAGGAAACCCCACAGGGCGCCCGGTTCGGGAACGCCCACGGTGAAGTAGTCGCCGAACTCATCGGATCGCACATCGAGCGTGTCCCCGTAGGCGGCCTGCAGGTCCTCGACACTCGAGCCGAGGCCGATCCCCTCGGCAGTGGCGAGACCGAGGTCGTCGACGTCGTAGAGGACGTAGCTGTAGAAGAAGAAGTGGCGTGTGTCTTCAGACGCCCACTGCGTCTGAGCGTTGGTGTAGACGGTGGTGAGATTCGACCAGTCGACCACCCGGATCAGGGTTCCGGGACACGGTCCGTACACCTGGACTCCTTCGCTGTCGACCGGCGGCACCCAACCTGTGTCGGAATCGGGCGGTCCGAGGACCTCTTCGAATGAAAGAACTGCCTGGTCGGCGTCCGAACCGAAGGCGATCCCGTCGATGTTCTCCGGACCCAGGATCAGAATCTCCGCCGGTGGGAGCGTCGTCGTCGTGGTAGTGGTCGGTTCAGCCGTTGTCGACGTGGTCGTGGGTTCCGTGGTGGTCGTGGAGGTGGTCGGTACCGTTGAGGTCGTCGCTGGTTCCGTGGTGGTCGTTGTTGCCGGCGCGGCAATCGCGGTGGTGGTTGTGGTCTGTGCTGAGGACCCGATCAGCGACGCGACCGCTACGGCGATGAACACGGTCACGACGGCGCCGGCAAGCGCGGCGATGATCCGTCGCTGTGTCGGGGTCACGCGATCCTCGCCGGATCCGGCCAGTAGCGAGCAATGACGGTGTGTCGCAGCGCCTCCGTCGGAAGAGGACCCAACTGGCGGCTGTCGCCTGCGGAGAGATGGCGGGCGTCGCCGAGCACGATGGCGTGGTCCGCGTCGAGATGCCACTCGGTGTCCGGTCCGGACGACTCGCTGGTCCACGGCTCGTCGAGGGGAGCGCCGTTGACCTGGACGGCACCGTCGCGGATCTCGATGTGTTCACCGGGGAGGCCGACGACCCGCTTGACCAGCCAGAAGTCCGGTTTGGCCGGGTGCTCGAACACGACAATGTCCCCTCTCCTGGGGACGCGCTCCCACGTGAGGACACGATCACCGGGGTGCAGTGTGGGAGTCATGGAGACCTCACTGATCTCGAAGCGCGCCAGGCGTGGATATCCCCAGCTCGCGGCGACTCCGCCTGCAATGGCGATGATCACTGCGCCGGCGACACGTGGCTTGCCCATAGGCCATCTCCGATAGCGATGCTCTGAGTGTATCGTCGAAAGCGTCAACTGACTCTGCCAGGAGGTGTCCATGGGGCTGTTTGCTCCTGTACGTATCGCTCACGCCCACTGTGACTTGTTCTGCGGCGTGTACGACCCCGCCCAGGCCAAGATCGAGGCGATGTCGGTGCTCAAGATCACCGAGAAGTACCAAGCGTCGGATGACCCGGTGTTTCGCGATCGCGCTCTTGCCCTCAAGGAAGAGCGGGCTGAACTGGTCAAACACCATCTGATGGTGCTCTGGGCCGACTTCTTCGGGCCGGAGCACGTCGAGGCGTTTCCCCAGCTGCACGATCTGTTCTGGCGGGCCATCCGACAGGCTGGGATTGCCAAGAAGACCGTCGACCCTGAAGACGGAAGGAAGCTGCTCGGATTGATCGACGAGATCGCCGAGATCTTCTGGCAGACCGACAAGGCCAAGGCCATGGGGGTCTACCCGCCGGCGTAGATGACCTGCGGTTCGTTGAGGAGCGACCCTTCGGGGTCGCTCTCGGTTTAGGACTTTCGCCTCTTGCGCGGCCTCCTAGAGATGGGGATTGTGAGACGGAAAGGGTCTCGCCAGGGACGCCATTTTCGGAAAGGTGGTCATGATGCGAATACCTGTCCTCCTCTGTGCGTTGTCGCTGATCATCACAGGCTGCGCCGAATCAGCCGACGAACCGGTCACGGTACCGGCGACTTCGACCACGTCTGTGTCTTCCACGTCGACGACGCAGATCCCCCCGACCTCCACCGCGACGACGACAACCGCACCCGCGGACGAGGCGTTCTCACTGACGGACCTGGAAACCCAGGTCAACGAGGAGTGGCCGACGTCGCCGATTGCTTCCATGTGGAGCCTGACTGGAGACTGGACGTGTGAACTCGAGACCGGTGCTCCGCCGGCGATGGGCTCCGTTGCACGATGCACTCCCTCAGAGATACCGTCGGACAGCCAGTTCCCGATCCTGACCGTGCTCGTTCTCGACGGAGCTGGAACACAGGCGGTGGCCCAAGCCGGCATCGTCTATCCCGTCCTGGATCCGGAGACCATCATCGAGGAGTTCGGATCCGGCCACCTGTGTCGCGACATACTGGCCGACGACCTGGCATTGAAGCAGCAGCTTGCGACACCTGAGTTGCAGTACTTCGGTGCGCTCTTGTACTGGTTCATGGATGGGAGGCCGGAACGCATGGATGCCGACACCAACGGTGTTCCGTGTGAGACATTGTTTCCCGCTCCGGTCGTCGAGACCGTTTGGGCTGGAGGCTGGTTCGAGGGTTGACCGTCCCTGACCGACGCATCCTCGGACTTCGGGCCGGGTAGATTGACACCGGTAGCTCTTCGAGGTCTCAATGGAGTTGTTCTCCGTCGGACGGCACAACGGTGTGGCGGTGGTTACGTTCGACGATGGCAAAGTCAACGCCATCTCGCACGCGGTCGTCGACGAATTCACCGCGACCTGGGATGCCATCGAGGCCGACGACGAGGTGCACGCCGTGGTGTTCTCCGGCCGCCCAGGACAGTTCTGCGCAGGGTTCGATCTGTCCACGATCATGCTCGGCGGCACGAAGCGAAAAGAGCTGATCACCCGCGGGTGGGAACTCGTGTTGCGCGTGCTGGAAACCCCCCTGCCGGTCGTGATGGCGTGTACCGGCAACGCCGTTGCCGGAGGCGCGGCGCTGCTCCTGGCAGGGGATGTGCGCCTGGGATCGTCGGGGGACTTCAAGATCGGGTTCAACGAGGTGACCATCGGTCTGCCTCTCCCCGCCATGGTGGTGGCGCTGGCCGCCGACCGGCTTGCGGCGAGTGAAGTCTTCATGGCAACCGCAGGCGCCCACACGTACCCGCCGGCGGCGGCCGTCGAGGCGGGATTCCTGCATCGTGTCTGTCCCCCCGGAACGACCACGGCCGAAGCCATGGAGGAAGCGGACCGGCTCGCAGGGTTGCCCGGTGAGGCCTTTCGGCGGACGAAGCGGGCCCTGGTTGCGCCGACGGTACGCCGGATGCGAGATCAGATTCCCGCGGACCTGAAGATGCTCGAGGTCCTCGGAGGCTGACCCGCCGCCGCGTCTGCGGCTGCGTCCAAGGGGCGACGGACCACTAGGTCTGTTCCAGCTTGGTGAACAGGGGAGCTATCTCCCCGAGACTCGTACCGCCCATGACTTCCGGGCGCGCCCAGCCGGCGTCGCCAACACTTCCGGCAAGGCCCAGCATGGCGTGGAGACGCTCGGAGGTGAAGGGAAGGTAGGGGAGAAACGCCAGGTCCAGACCCGCGATGGCAGAGATCGCCGTCCACAGGATGGTGCCGCCCCGCTCAGGATCCTGTTTGAGGATCTTCCATGGCTCCTCGGCGTTGAGGTAGGCGTTGACGGCCTGGGCTCCCTCCATGGCGGCCCGCAGACCTGACCTGAGCTCTACCCGTTCGATCAGATTGGACTCATCGGCCAGTGTGCGGTCGATCGTTTCGAGCAGTGCCTCATCCGCGGCAGTCAAGGACGCGGGGTGGGGGATCCGCCCTTCGAAGTGGCGGGCGGTGAGGTTGAGGACCCGATTGACGAGGTTGCCCCACGTGGCAACCAGCTCCTCGTTGATCCGGCGCACGATCTCATCGTCGGAGAGGTCGGTGTCGTTCTGTTCAGGGAGGGACGCGGCGAGCGCGTAGCGCAGCGCATCGGGTTCGAGCCGTTGCGTATACCAGGTGATCGAACGGCCGATGCCCCTGCTGGCGGATCCCTTCTCGCCTTTGAAGGTCACATACTGGTTTCCGGGGATGTTCGTCGGAAGGTTCAGACCCTCATAGCCCATGAGTTGACACGGCCAGATCACCGCGTGGAACACGATGTTGTCCTTGCCGATGAAGTAGTAGGACTCGGCTTCCGGGTTCTCCCACCATGCCCGCCAGGCATCCGGATCGCCGCTGTTCTGCGCCCACTCCTTGGCCGCAGACAGGTAGCCGATCACGGCTTCGAACCACACGTAGATCCGTTTGCCTTCCCCGAGATTGGCGAACTCTGGGGGCAGGGGGATCCCCCAGGTCAGATCCCGGGTGATGGCCCGATCGAGCAGGCCGTCCTTCGTGAATCCGATGGCCATGTTCTGTACGTGCTTGCGCCAGCCCTCGCGGGTCTCGAGCCAGTCGAGCAGACGATCCTCGAAGGCTGACAGCCGGAGGAAGTAGTGGTCCGTGTCACGCATCACGGGCGTCGCACCGGAGAAACGGCTCCGCGGGTTGATCAGCTCCTCGGGGTCGAGTTGCCGGCCACAGTTGTCACACTGATCGCCCCTGGCCTCCGCGTATCCGCAAAACGGGCAGGTGCCTTCGACGTACCGATCGGGGAGGAATCGCTGTGCCTCCTCGTCGTAGAACTGCGGTGTGGACTTGGCGACGATGTAGCCGTGTTCGTGCAGGTGGCGGAAGACATCCCAGGTCACCTCACGGTGGTTCTCGGTGCCAGTCGACGTATACAGATCCCAGGAGATCCCGAGGCTCTGCCAGTTGGCGAGGAACTCGGCGTGGTAGCGGTCGACGATGGCCTGCGGCTCCACACCCTCCTGGTCGGCACGCACGGTGATCGGGGTCCCATGGACGTCACTGCCGGAGACCATCAGCACCTTGTTCCCGGCCAGACGGTGGTAGCGGGCGAAGATGTCGGCCGGAAGGTAGGCCCCTGCGAGGTGGCCGAGGTGACGCGACCCGCTGGCGTACGGCCAGGCAACGGCGACGAGGATGTGACGGGGTTCGCTCATGGACGCGCAGCGTACCAGCAGGTCGCCGGCCAGTTGCCAGTTATCAGTGAGCTTCGCTGCGGCCATCTTCAATCGAACAGTGAACAGCGAACAGCGAACAGCGAACAGCGAACAGCTGACAGCTGACAGCTAACAGCTGACAGCAAGAGGGGTTGGTCGGCGTCTTCGTGGTGTGGCACGCTTTGTCGGCTGTCGGCTGCGATACGAAGGACGGCTTGCAGCGCGAGCCTATGGCACCACCGGCCGGGTGGTGTCGGTGCGGTCCACCATCACAACACCGATGAGGATCAGGGCAGCGGCGACAGCGATTGTGACGGTGAGCCGCTCGGAGAGGAAGATCGCACCTGTGATCAGGCTGACCAGGGGGACCAGGTAGCCGATGAGAGACGCACGGGTGGCGGTGGTGCGCTGGACCACCCATAGGAAGGCGACGAACGGCACGACCGTCCCAACGGTCGCCAGATAGCCGAGGAGGCCCCAGGACACGGCATCGATGGCTGCGACCGGGGTCGAGCCGAGCAGCGCTCCCACAACGAGAGATGTGCCGGCGGCGACGATGAACTGTGGCCCGGCGAGTTCGGCGACGCTGTAGCGCTGCGTGTAGGTGCGGCTCAACACACCGCCGAGGGAGGCGAGGACGATGCCGATGGCGGACCATGCAACACCCAGCAGCGGGTTACCTCCAATGATGCCGCTCTCCCCGGCTGCGATCAGAACCGCCACGCCGGCGAACGCGACGACGAGACCGGCAAGCTTCTTGCGGCTGAAAGGTTCGTCGGCGAGAAGGAAATGCGCCCAGATCGCCGTCGTGATTGGCACCAGCGTGACCAGCAGTCCGCCGAGACCCGCAGAGATGTACTTGAGGCTCAGGGTGAAGAAGATCGTCGGACCGGACATGTTGACAATGCCGATCGCCAGTCCGGCCAGCCATGCGCCGCGATCCAGCGTCATTGCCTTGCGCGACAGGAGCCAGCCGGCCAGAAGAAGAGCGGACGCCACGTAGCGCACCGGAATCAGGGTGAAGGGGTCGACACCATGAAGCAGAATGCTGCGGGTGGCGACGCCGCCGGTGCCCCACCCGATGGCAGCCAGCGCCATCACGATCCAGATCTTCCTGT
>CBEVHI010000113.1:0-7076 GCA_965549635.1 uncultured bacterium
GTTCGCTGAGCTGCGCTCAGAGGTCGCGGGCCTGTTCACCCGGGGGGTGGGGATCGCAGACGGCGTGGTGCCACCGCTGGTGTTCGTGGTCGTCAACCAGGTCTGGGGGCTGCCCGCCGCAGCCGTCTTCGGAGTCGGCTCAGCGCTGGCAATCACGGGCTGGCGGGTGGCCAGAGGGCACCCGGCTCGCTTCGCTACCGCGGGCCTGACGGGCACCGCGATCGCGGCCGTCCTCGCCCTGAGGACAGGCGCCCCGGAGAACTACTTCCTCCCGGGCATGCTCGGTGGCGCTGCAACCACGCTGCTCATCGCCGTCTCCAACCTGGCGCGCCGGCCGTTCGTGGCATGGAGCAGCTGGGTCGCCCGGGGCTGGCCACTGGACTGGTACTGGCATCCCCGAGTCAGACCCGCCTACGTGAGAGCCGGGTGGATGTGGGTTGGGTTCTTCGCCTCCAGGACGCTGCTCCAGTGGCGTCTCTACGTCGACGAGAACGCCGCCGGCCTGGCAGCGGTGCGAATCGTGATGGGCTGGCCCGCCCTGCTGGCCCTGCTGATCCTCACCTACATCCTGGGACGCCGCTGGCTCCTCGCCCTGTCGGGGCCTTCGGTCGAGGAATTCGAGGCCTCGCTTCCGGCGCCGTGGAAGGGGCAGCAAGCGGGATTCTGAGAGAGACGAATGTGGGACCTCTACCTGCTGCCCGCGAGCGTGGCCAGAGGTGGCGGGTCCGTGACCGGAGCGGTCGTGGTTGCTCAGTCCACCATGCCGGTGAAGACCTCGAGGTCGGACCGGGTGAGGCGGACCAGGCCGTTCCAGAGCTCGCTTCGCTCGCGGTCCGACTCCTTGGTGCTCGCGAGAAGGTGAGTGGGAGCTGGACGGCGGTCGAACCAGAACCCTCCGCTGGTCCCGGCGGCCTCTGCCGCGGTGGCCAGCCAGACGATGGTGTCGGCGCCCTGCGCCGGGGTTCGCAGCAGGGGGCCCATCGCCCGGTTGAACATCGGCAGCGAGCTCTTCACGCCCGGGGTCCGAGCCCAACCCGGATGCGTCGAATGGACCACGACGCCGGTGCCTTCGAGGCGCCGAGCCCACATCTCGGTGAGGATCACCTGGCCTCTCTTGGTGCGGGCATAGGCGGCCGTGCCGGTGTAGCGGCCGTTCTCGAACTGGAGGTCGTCAGGCCTGATCCTCTGCGAATACATGCCACCGGATGTCACGTTGATCACCCGGGAGGGAGCCGACTCGATGAGCCTCGACGCCAACAGGTTGGTGAGCAGGAAGTGGCCGGCGAGGTTGGTGGCGATGGTCGCCTCGATGCCTTCCTCGGTCAACGTTCGCTCCGGCAAGAGCACGCCCACGTTGTTGACGAGGACGTCGATCCTGTCCTCGGCGGACCGGATCGCCTCGGCGAGATCCCGGACCTCACCCATCAGGCTCAGATCGGCCTTGTAGGCAACGACCTCCCCGTCGATCGAACGGGCTGCACGCTCGAGTTTCTCGCTGCTACGGCCGACGATCAACACCCTGGCCCCGAACCGGGCGAGGGTATCGGCGGCGGCACGACCCAGGCCGCCGGTGGCACCGGTGACGATCACCGTCTTGCCCGTCAGGTCCGCATCGAGCGGCCGGTGACGGAGGGCGTGGAGCCGGTAGCCGACGTTGGTAAAACCGGCGATCGACAGCTTGCTCATCGGGTGAGGGCTTTCACCAGCCCGTCCAGAGCCCTCTTCCCAACCTTGTTGAGCGCCGGGGACATGAGGGGACCCAGGAAGCGAAGGCTGTTGAAGAAGGTCAGATCTGCCGTGTAGTCGATCCGGGTGAGGTCGCCGTCGGTCTCGAAGCGGATCTCGTCGACTGCTTCGAGGGGCTTGCCCCGTCCGATCAACACCACCCGTGTGTCGGGCTCGTATTCGGTGATCCGGTATCGCATGGGGATGGTGCCCAGGCCGAATCTCGCCTGCAGATCGAACTCCGTCCCTACTCCGATCGGCCCCTCGGTCACCTTCTCGGAGGCAGCGATCCCAGGGTCCCAGTCGGCGATGTTGGAGAAGTCTGATGTGTAGGCGAAGGCCTCCGATTTCGGAAGGTCCACCCAGCGTTGCTCGTTGAGTCTCATGCCCTGTATTCGGAGCGGGCCTGGCTCTTGGATGACGCTTCCGCTAGTTGGAACCGGTGGGACGGCGATCTCGGCGGGGAAGGCTGGGCGCGGCGGCCCCTGGGAACTCACCCTCGGAGGACCGCCAAGCATGTCGAGGGCCGGCATGAAGCCGCCGTTCTCGAGCAAACACCCGAACCCGGTCTTGGTGAGCAGCACAGACCTGGGAACCGGTTTCCCATCCACAGCAGGCGACCGCCCATTACTGTCGGGTCCGCTCCAGCCGGAAGGATCTGATGCGATCTCGCATGTATCTGCTCACCATCGTCGGGTTGGTCGCCGCTGCATGCACCGGCACATCCGGAGCGGTGGTCACGACGACGACCGCCGCCGCCACCACCACGATCTCCCCCCCAACCTCTACGACGCCCCCTACCACCAACTCGACGTCTCCCACCAGCACCACTACGACGCTTCCCGCAGTGCCTACCACGGAGACCCGGCTCGTGCCGACCGGCCCGGAAGAGATGGTGTTCGACTGGACGACCGACCGCTGCGAGGACCTGAACATCCCGGACATATCTTCCAGAGCCATCCGCAACGCCGACGGACTCGTTCAGCTCTACATCGGCCACTACGTGACCTACCGCATGGTCGGCCCCGACCTCGAACATCTCGAGATGGACTGCTCCCAGCCGGTGTTCACCTCGTCGTTCGACTCCGATCCGGCGCGGTTCGACGAAGCATCTTGGATCGCCGCGCCCTACACCGACGATGGTCGCACCGTCTACGCCGTGATCCACAACGAATACCGTGGCTCCGTCTTCCAACCCGACGGACTGTGCCCGAAAGGCGACTACCTCTCCTGTATCGACGTCACGCTCACGATGGCGAAATCCACCGACGGGGGCGCCACCTACTCGTTCATCGCCGAACCGCCGGACCACCTGATCGCCTCGCTCCCCTACACCTACGACCCTGAAGGCGTGGCGTCGGGCTTGTGGCAGACGAGCAACCTCCTCCGTCGCGACGACGGCTACTTCTATCTGATGACGAACATCGCCGCCTACCCCACCAACACCGGCCTCCCTCCCCGCCAGTGGTCTTGTCTGCTTCGCAGCAACGACCTGGCGGACACCGCATCGTGGCGCTACTGGGACGGAACCGGTTTCGATGGTCGCTTCATCGACCCGTACCGTGAAGAGGCCGATCCCACCGCGGTGTGCCCACCCGTGGCGCGTGACGTCATCGGTGCCGAGTTGATGGAAGCGGTCGTGTACGACGATTCGATCGGGCAGTACGTGGCCATGGGAATGGCGCCCGCCGGTCCGGTCGATGGCGTCTGGGGTCTCGCCTATTCACACTCGGACGACCTGATCCATTGGAGCGCTCGACAGTTCGTGCTCGAACTCCCGGCCAACGTGACGGTCGCCGATGACCTCAACGACACGTTCTATGCCTATCCGGCCATCATCGATCCCGACAGTCCATCACCAAACTTCGATACGAGCGACGGCGAGTTCTACGTCTATGTCACCCGATTCAACTCCGGGGGGGACAGCCTCGATCGGGACCTTCTGCGCATCCCCGTCCGCTTCGAGACCGTCACACTCGAGGCCCCAAGGTGGGACTTCGACACCGACGGCGACAGCGAAGGTTGGGTAGCAACGAACCAGCTTGAGCCCTTTACCGTCGGCGACGGTCTCCTCAAGACGATGGCCACCGGCGACGACCCCTTCATGGAGGGCCCGGCGACCCGTTTCCCCGGACCGGAATACCCGACGATGCGGATCACGATGCGTCTCGACGCCGATGGCGCTGAGACCTTCGGACAGATCTTCTTCCTCACCGAGGACGACACCCTCTGGAGTGAAGAGAAGTCGACGACGTTCCCGATCAACGGCGACGGGGAGTTCCACACGTATGACATCGACTTCTCATCGGTTCGCAGCTGGGCTGCGCTCGTCACACAGTTCCGTATCGACCCCGGCGACGTCGCAGGCTCCACCATCGAGATCGACTCCATCGAGTTCCCATGACGACGGCGCCAACGATGGCTCAGTACCAGATGAGATGCGTGCTCCTTGTCACGAGGCCCTGCTGATCGACGCTGGCTTCCGCCGCTCAACGGAGTAGCCACACCGCGCCCGAGCAGAGGACCTCCCCACCCACCTCAATGCGCAAGTTGATGCGATGTATCGAGACCTCGGCGGACAACCCCGAGGCGTGCGACGGTCCGATGCACCTCATCAAATGTGTCCCCTATTCGAACGGCGCGGTACGGCTCGTGTACGACACTCGCCCGGCCCACCGCTGATCCTCCGGTCGGGGTCTGTGCCGGCGGTGCGCCGCCCTCTCGTGGCACTTCCTCGGGCCTTGACCTTCAACCAGGTTGAAGGTGTACGGTGCGATCACATTGCTCAGAGGAGATGCCATGAAGGACGAAGTGAAGGTCTCGATCGAGGGCATGCACTGTGATCATTGCGAGTTCTCGGTGGGGGCAGCCCTGGAACGGGCCGGGCTCGATCGAGTGCGAGTCGACTGGCGGCGAGGAGAAGCCAGCGGCACTCCCGGTGCCTCGTTCTCGCCGGAGCGGGCTTCCGAGGAGGTGGCGAGTATTGGATACGCCGTCACCTCCTTCGACGCAGACACGGAGGCGGTCGCATCGCAAGACACCAGGAGCGGAGAGTATGACCTGTTAATTCTCGGCTCGGGCTCGGCGGCCTTCGGGGCAGCGATCAAGGCCCGTGACCTCGGGGCCAGGGTGGCGATGATCGAACGCGACATCGTCGGTGGGACATGTGTCAACGTCGGTTGTGTCCCCTCCAAGGCGCTGCTGCGCGCAGCCGAGGCATACTGGCAGGCCGGTCACAGTCCCTTCGCCGGTGTGCCAACCTTCGCCGGTGACGTCGACCTGCCCGCTCTCGTCGCACAGAAACGCGGCCTGGTAGACCAACTTCGCAAGGAGAAATACACCGATCTGCTCGACTACTACGACATCGACCTGATCGAAGGCGACGCCCGGTTCATCGACGCCGAGACCGTGGCCGTCGGCGACCGGCTTCTTCGCGCACTCCGGTTCCTGGTAGCCACCGGTGCCGACACATGGGTACCGCCAATCGACGGAATCGACGATGTCGACTACCTGACGTCAACCACAGCCCTCGAACTCGACTCGGTGCCCGATCGGCTGATCGTGGTTGGTGCCAATGCCATCGGCCTGGAACTCGGCCAGCTGTTCACCCACCTCGGCTCCCAGGTCACCTTCGTTGAAGCTCTCGACCGGATCGCCCCGTTCGAGGAGCCGGAGATCTCCGCGGCGCTGCATGACCATCTCGTCTCCCAGGGAGCCACCATCCACACAGCCGCAACTGCGACCGGTGCCGGCCGCGACAGAGATGGGTCCTGGCTCGACATCGACATCGACGGCACCACCACCCGCGTCAGAGCTGACCGCCTGCTCATGGCCACAGGGCGGCGAGCCCGTACCGACGGCCTCGAACTGGAAGCAGCCGGGGTCGAGCTCGACGCTCGAGGCCACGTGATCGTCGATGACACCATGGCGACATCCAATCCCTCCGTGTTCGCCGCTGGTGACGTCACCGCTCAACCCCAGTTCGTCTACGTCGCCGCTCTCGGTGGCAGCATCGCCGCAGAGAACGCCCTACGCGGCAGCACCCGCCGCATCGAGTTCGACACGATGCCCAGGGTCACCTTCACCACTCCGGCCGTCGCCTCGGTCGGCATGACCGAAGCAGAGGCCCGCGAGGCTGGACATCCCGTCGTCACCTCGATGCTGCCCCTTGACCTTGTGCCCAGGGCCCTCGTCGACCATGCAACCACAGGGCTGGTCAAACTCGTCGCCGACGAGTCCACCGGGCATCTCCTCGGAGCCCACATCCTGGCCGAGGGCGCCGGAGACGTGATCCAGGCCGCCGTGATGGCCATTCGGTATCGAGCCACGGTCGACGAGATCGCCGGCACCTACCACCCCTATCTGACCATGGCCGAGTCCCTCAAGCTCGCCGCACAAGGCTTCGGCAAGGACGTCAAGACACTCAGCTGCTGTGCCGTATGAGTTCGCAGTCGGGTGGCCGACAACCTTCAACCTGATTGAAGGTAACCTGGCTCGGTCACAGCTCAGGAGGCGACACGATGAACATCGGTGAAGCGGCCCGTATCGTCGGCCTCGAAGCCTCGGCGATCCGCTACTACGAAAGCCAGGGCATCGTGCCCCCACCACAACGCACCCAAGCCGGGTACCGCGACTACGGCAACGACGCCGTCGAGCTTCTGAGCTTCGTCCACCGGCTCCGCTCTCTCGAACTCCCCCTCGACGATGTGCGAGAGATCGTCTCACTCCGCACCGAAGGCCAACCACCCTGTACCGCAGTGCGGGACGCTATGGCCCGTGAAGCCACCGCCATCGACCGGCGCATCGACGACCTGGTACGACTGCGCGAAGAGCTCGCCGGCCTCCAAGCCACTGCCGACACGATCCAGGATGACTGGCCCGTCTCCTGCGTGTGCCACGTGCTCGAACCGTCCGGCGGTAGCTGAGCGCTGGATCACAGGCCCGCCAGGTCGCGGTGTGACCCGGGCAACGCCCACAATCGCGAGCCGGCAGACCTCTGAGGGTCACACAGCGGGGCCAAGACGCCCCACGGACATCTGTGCCGTTTCCGTTTGAGCGGCCATCGAGCACTCGATCAGGTTGTGCGTCATCGCTCCGTGTTTGGCGACAGTGTCGCTGTGCGTTCGGCCGACGGAGAGCGGCGCAGCCAGTGGATTGCGACCGCGCCGGCAGCCACACTCCACACGATGAGGCGAAGAGACTGCTGGCCGGTCGTGTACTCGAGAAGCTCTCCGGAGATGTTGACAAGGGCGTGGAACACGACCGCGGGCAGGATGCTGGGTCGCGTGTGTTGGACGATCCACATCATCAGCACGGTCTGGGGCAGCAACGCCAGCTGAATGATCCAGAAG
>CBEVHI010000114.1:0-7056 GCA_965549635.1 uncultured bacterium
ATCGGCGAAGGGTGCGAATCGCCTTGTGACGCGTCAGGAATCGACCACTTTGGCTGGTTGCCCGTCGATCATGGCCTGGTAGGGTGAAAATCCGGGGAAAGCGCGACCAGGCGGCGCTATCGAACCAATGTCAAACTGCGAAGGTACGCCCCGGTTGTTGGTGCTTCCGGCTCAGTCGGGGTCTCAGCGCTGCTCGCGCTAGGAAAGGGAACTGCTATGACAGCGCCGACAACGCCTATGCCGAGGATCCTGATGCTGTCCTTGCACGGGTACGTGGCTGCCGAACCGGAGCTTGGACTGCCGGATACGGGCGGTCAAGTGGCATTTGTTCTCGAGCTCGCCAAACAGTTTCACTCGCTCGGCTATCCCGTCGACATCGTCACCCGTCGGTTCGCAGATCAGCCGGAGTTCGACGAGATGGACTCCAATCTGCGGGTGTGGCGTATCCCCTTCGGCGGTCCCGACTTCATTCGCAAAGAAGACATGCACGATCATCTCGACGAGTTCGTGGATCGCTTCGTCGACCTGTTCCCGGACCGGCGCTCGCCCTATGGCTTCGTCTACTCCCACTACTGGGACGCCGGGTTCGCCGGTCAGAAGATCGCTGAAGAACTGAACATCACGCACGTGCACACTCCTCACTCCCTCGGTACGTGGAAGCGTGCCGACATGCAAGGGGATCGGCAGAAGATCGAGTCCGACTACCGGTTCGAAGAGCGGATCCGCAAAGAGTTCCTCACGTACAGACGATGCGACTATGTGATCGCCACCACCAACCAGCAGGTCGAAATCCTGCGCAAGGACTACGACGTTCCCGCCCAGCAGATTGCCATGATTCCCCCGGGCATTGACGAGAGCCGCTACACGCCGGTGACCCCCGCAGAGTCCAAAGCGCTGCGTCGGAAACTGAAGTTCCGAAAGCACGATGTGTATACGGTGGGGCGGGCCGCTGCCAACAAAGGTTACGACCTGCTGATCCGTGCCCTCCCTGAGCTCCGGGAGCTGGTTCCCGATGCTCGCTTGCAGCTAGCGGTGGGGGCCAACTCGCGCTCTGATAGACGCAAGATCGAGAGGTGGAAAACTCTTGCTTCGGAATTGGGTGTGGCCGACCATGTGACCTGGTTAGGGCATATTTCCGACGATCGGATGGCCGACTACTACCGGGCCGCACCGGTGTTCGCCCTTCCGTCGCGCTACGAGCCCTTCGGGATGACTGCCGTGGAAGCGATGGCGTGCGGAACCCCTTGTGTCGTGACGGTGCACGGCGGTCTCGAGGAGGTGTTCGACTTCGGATCGCAGGCTCTGTTCGCCGACCCCAAACGACCCCGCGAGTTCGCGGTGATGCTGTCCATGCCGTTGCGATACCCTCAGCTCTATGAGCGGCTCTCCATCGTCGGCGCCCGATTCGCCCGGCGCATGTTCGGCTGGCGGGGCATCGCCCGGCGCACCCTCACCGTGCTCGAACGCTCCCGCGGTATCCACGAGCGTGAGATGACAGGCGACTGAGGCTCAGTCCAGCGCCGTCACGTCGAGGGCAGGAAACACTCTGGCTTCGGCGTTGCCGTGCAGAGTCAGGTAGGCGTGCACATAAGAAGCCGCGCTCCAGGCCTGATGCGCCTTTCCCATCGGCCGCCCGGTTTGGCCGTGTAACCACTCGTTGAATTCCCATTCCCCGTAGAGGCCCTGGCGGCACGCTTCGGCGAGGCCAACAAGCTCACGATGGGCGAGCTCGACTCTCCCGACCGCGGCCAGGTAGCGCACCCACAACCCGCCGATGAAGGGCCAGATGCCGCCGTTGTGATAGTGGTGAGGGAGGTTGAGAAAGTTGACCAGGAAGTAATCCTTCCAGTCGTCGGCACCGGAGAGGACAGGTGGGTAGAGGGACGCCACCGGGAATGGGCTGTTCACTCCCACCCCCCACAAGAAGGTGAAGAGTCGGTCCAGCTTCCGGTCGTTTAGCAGCCCGCCGAGGGCGGCCAGCAGGTTCGCGTACACGTCGCATCGCCAGCCATAGTCGAAGGGAGTGATCTGGCTGAGCAGGTAGTAGGCCTCGCCCACCGAAAACCGACCGCTCTGCGAACCGGCGATCTCCATCAGCTGGTCGCCGGTCGGCCAGAATTGCCCGAGGATCTGGGTAGAGATCCGCTGAGCCTGGTGGCGCCAGCCCGAGCCGTCATGCCCCAGGGCATCGAGAAGTGTTGCCGTGTCGAGGCAGGCCTGCCACCAGAGGACCTCGTCGTAGAGGACGTTGTAGGAGCGGGGAAACAGGTCCATCCAGTCGGAGGATTCCGGGATCTCGATCAGTCCGTCGTTGTTGGCGTCGTGAGCGGCGATCCACCCGATGGCCCGCTCGACGGAAGGAAGCAGCTCTTCGGCAAAGGCGCGGTCCCTGGTGTGAAAAGCGTAACGGGCCACACCGATGATGAACCACAACACAGAGTCGATACTGGCGATCCCGCCGATACCCGAGTAGTCGGGTTGTTCACCGGCCACTCGCACATTGGAAGGGATCTGTCCGGAGGGTGCCTGGTGCTTGGCAAGCAGCCGCAGAGTGTTGCCGAAAGCCTCCAGTAACTCGGGATCGTCCAGGCACAACGTCCACAGTCCGGTGATAACCCCGTCGCGAGCCCAGACGGACGCGTAGTTGGCGTCCTGGGCGCTCAACGGGTTGTCGGCGATCGAGGCGGCGGTGAAACCCAGGTCGATGACGTTGCGGTGCAGCGACTCGCTAGCCGCCTCAAAGGCCGTCTTGCATACATCGGGAGCGGCAGCAGTCATCCGGCCCAGCAGCTGTGCCTGCTCCAGGGACCCAATGACGGAGTCCTCCGCCACCTCCTGGACCCAGACCCCCCGGGGCGGCTCCTCCACACCGCCGACCACGATCAACCGCTCCAGTTCCTCGGGAAGAGCCCGATCAGGACCCAACACGCAGTACACCTCCGAGTGGGGAATCAGCAGGCTTGCAGCCAGATGCTCGATGGCGGTTTCCAGGTTGGACGGCTGGTCGGGAGTCGGCCAGCCCTCCACCACGGTCAGACCGGGATTGCGGAGTATCTCGGTCCCCTCCCGGTCGACCACGTAGTCCGGTTCCGGCAACCCGGGAAACTCGGCTCCGCCGATGAACACCAGCACCAAAGCACGCCGGATTCGGTCGAGGCGGTCACCGAGACGGAGCCAGCTCTCATAGTCGGGAGCACCAAGCGCGTCTAGATCGAGGGCGAGCAGGTGATGAAGGGCTGCCGATTCGGTCGTTGCCGGCATCGTGGTCCTCTCTCTTTCGGTACGTTTGCAGGATGGTCGACCCGAAGGCGCCAGCCGAGTAGCTTCGCCCACACAGCCGGATTGGCGCGAAACCATCCCTTGGCCGCTCTAAGGTTTCATCCTTGTGACCCTATCAGAGGACCGCGATGAGCCCGACCCGGATGCTCGCAACCGATATGGACGGAACCTTCATCGGCGACGATCCGGCAATGCGCAGTCTGTGGGAGGACCTCGACGCGAGCGAGATCGCAGTTGTCTTCTCGACCGGTCGGCACCTGCCCGCCATCGAACGGTTCTACCGGGAACATCACGTCGAACGTCGGGCCACCGCGTGTGTCTGCATGGTGGGGACCGAGGTGTGGTTCCACAACGACGTCGGGTACCAACTCGATCACGGTTGGAGCCGACACATCTCAGATGGGTGGAACAAGAACGCCGTCGAGGAGATCCTCGACGGCCTCCCGGAGGTTCGTATCCAGGACAGTGAGTGGCAGTCGGAGTTCAAAGCCAGCTACTACCTCGAGGAGAACGCCGGTAGACGGCTGGCGGAGATTCGGCAGTCTCTCGAGGAGCGAGAGCTTCGGGCCAAGATCATCTACTCGGCGGGCAGATACCTCGACCTGATCCCCTCCCGGTCGGGCAAGGGTGAAGCGGTTCGCTACGTGGCTGAGAAGCTGGGCATCCAGCAAGTGGTCACCGCCGGCGACACTGGCAATGACCTCGACATGATGCGCGCAGTCCTTGGGTTCCGCGCCATCGCGGTCGGCAACGCCACCGAAGAACTACGCAGGATCGTCGAACCGCACATCTTTCACGCGACGGCGGCCCACGCCGCCGGGATCCGCGAAGGACTCGAACACTACGGCTGGCTGACGGAAGATTCCGCGCAAGATTCCAGTCCCGATGGTCGATGAACACCGTTGAGTCGAAACCCGAGGAAGCCAGTGAGTAGCAGGTTCCGCGATCCGAAACGAACGCACGTACTCATGATCACCAATCACGGAGTGCACGAGTGGAAGGTCGTCCCCGGGCTTCCCGATACCGGCGGCCAGAATGTCTACGTCAACCAGTTCACCGATGCGCTGGTCGCGCAGGGCTACCGGGTGACCATCGTCAACCGGGGTGGGTACGCCCACCCGTCCACTGGAGAGCCACAGGTGGGAGTGCGCTACCACCCGTCGGGTCACTCTCGGATCCTCTACCTGGAAGACGGCTCTGCCGAGTTCGTTCGCAAGGAGGACATGGCCGAGCATATCCCGGCGCTGGTTGCCGACCTGGAACGGCGACTGGCCGCCGACGGCGACACTCACCAGCTGATCATCTCGCACTATTGGGATGCCGGTGTGCTGGGTGCAGCCCTCAACGATCGCGCTCCCTCGCGCGTGCCGCATGTATGGGTTCCCCACTCGCTCGGTGCCCTCAAGAAGCGCAACATGGACCCTTCCACATGGGAAGGCTTGCGAATCGACGAGCGGATCAAGCAGGAGAAGGCTCTCCTACCGCAACTCGACGGGGCGGTAGCCACCTCGAGTGCCATCCGCGGTACCTTTGACAGCGACTACGGATACCCGGCCAAGTACTTTCTCCCGCCGTGCGTGAACGTCGACCGGTACTGGCCGCGTTCGGACGGCGAATGTGACGACATTTGGGGCTTCCTCGCCGCACGCTCGTCCCTCACCGCCGACGAGCTGCGCACCCGTCGGATCATCATGGAAATCAGCCGCACCGATCGCACCAAGCGCAAGGATGTGCTGATCCGTGCCTTCGCTCAGGCGCGTGAACGGGTACGAGGGCTCTTCCTGGCGATAGCGCTCGACGAGCAGGCCGGAGATCCCTACGACGAGGCGATGGCCTTGATCGGCGACCTCCATCTCGAAGCGGATGTCGCGGTACTCGGATCGGTGTGGGACCAGCTTCCCTGTCTGTACGCCATTTCGAGCATCTACTGCACGCCGTCGATAATGGAAGGGTTCGGGATGAGTGCTCAGGAGGCAGCCGCCACCGGCAAGCCGGTGATTGCATCCGATCTCGTGCCCTTCGTCACCGAATACCTGGTGGGCAGCCGACCCGCTCGGGTTCCCATCGATGGGTTCGATGATTCGCAGCGGGTGCTGCTGGTCGGCGAGGGCGCCATTGTGGTGCCCGCGGACGACACCGAAGGGTTTGCCCAGGCGCTGGAACTGGTGCTCGGCGACGACCAGCTGCGCACCGACATGGGCGCCCGGGCATTGCACATCACGGTCCCCTATTTCACCTGGGAGCATCGGACCCGGGACCTCCTCGACGACCTCGGAGTGTCACCGACCGCCGAAGCTGGCCCATGACTAGGAACGGCCTGGCCGCCCTGCTCACCAGTACCTGGGAGCAACAGGCACACGAAGGGTTCCTCCTCTCCGACCCGGGCTCCGCTGGCATCGAAGAACGTACCCTGGCCGACCAGGCAGCCGGGATCTCCTACCGGCTCCGCTGGATACCCCACCGGGAGATCCGATCGGACACCACCGAGCTCGAACGACGAGGCATCCTCAACGCGAACCGGGACGAGGACCTGCTCTTTCGCGACCCTCGCGATCCATCAGGGAGACACTGCTTCCTGTGCGCCGCGAATATCGCAGAGTGCCATCCGCTGGAGCGGCTCATCCCTCTGCAGCTCGCCGGCCGCGAGTACCACGCCGGAGCCAACTTCGCCTGGATCGAACGCAACCACTACACGGTGATGGCTGCCGAACACATCGACCAGGACTTCACTCCTCACGTACTGGAGGCGATGGTCGAGCTACACCGGCGTACCGGAGGTGAGTACCGGGTGCTCTACAACGCCACCCAGGCCGGTGCCACCATCCCCTGGCACCAGCACTTTCAGATCACCACCGAGCGGATGCCCGTCGAGGACCTTCCCCCCGGCTACGAGGACCGGTATCCGGCTGCTCTACAGCGGATCGAGATCAACGGGGAAGGTACCCGGCCGGCGCTGGTCGCCGTGCACGACTGGGTGGACAAAGATCCCGAGTATCACCGGGTCAACGTCCTGGTGGCCGGACCGGTCGAACGTCCCGAGGTGCACGTCTTTGCTCGGGACCGGCGTCTGACCCATGCCAGGGCGAAGGGGCTGATGGGCGGTTTCGAGGTTTGCGGGGACCTCGTCTACAGCGAACCCGACAAACGGGAGATCTTCGATCACGCCACCGCCGAGGTAGCCCGTGGAGCGATTGCCGAGGTACGCCCGCCCCACGGATGAGACAGGTTCCCCAGGGAGGGAGCGGTCTAGTTCGCCGCCAGATCGGCGAGCACAAGCGCCCCTGCTGGGCCGGCCATGTCTCCCAGAGCCGCTGGAACAACGAACTCAGCTGAAGAGTGTTCCGACAGGCCTGGGTAGCCGGCGAGGTTCTCGATCAGTTTGCTGCGGACACGTGGAATCAGTCCGGGCAGCTTGGCGACACCGCCCCCAATCACAATCCGTTCCGGGGCGATGGTGTAGACGATATTGCGGAGTCCGGCGGCCAAGTAGCCCGCCTCGATGTCGATTGCCAGCGCCAGATCGCTTCCGGTCAGGGTCTCTCCGCGGCGCCCCCAGCGTTCCTCGATAGCTGGTCCGGCCCCCATCCCTTCCAAGCAGTCGCCGTGGAAGGGACAGAGCCCGGGGAACTCATCTCCTGGCTGACGAGGCACACTCATGTGTCCCATCTCGGGGTGCACAAGACCGTGGGAAGCTCTACCACCGACGACACTGCCAACACCGAGTCCCGTCCCGACCGTCATGTAGGCGAAAGTCCCCAAACCCCGGGCGGCGCCCCA
>CBEVHI010000115.1:0-6974 GCA_965549635.1 uncultured bacterium
CAGCAGGAGAGCAGAAGCGAGCGCGCTGAGCCAGACCACGGCTGCACGCTAGTCGGTGTTCCGCTCTCGACGGTGCCGGACAGCACGCACGACCAGCCAGATCACCAGGGTGATCGGCACGAGGATCACGATGAGCACAGGAAGGAGGAACGCCCCGAGCCAGATCGCCGCCGAGGCGATCCATTGCAGTGCAACGATCAGCCCGCGCACCGCTTGACGAAGGATCGAGCCGGCGCTCCAGCCTTCCCTGGCGAGCGGCTCGACCGCCTCGGACGGCGTCAGCGTGATCTGCAGCGTGGCGAGGGCAACCTGTGAGTCGAGGAGTCGCTGCCTGCCTTCGAGCTGTTCGATCTCCCCACGCACCTGACGGATGTTCTCGAACACATTGAGCAGGTCATCCGGCTTCGCTTCCGGTCGATCGCGGACCTCAGTGAGGAGCAGTCGGAGTTCGTCTTCGTAGGAGCGCAGATTGCGCAGCTGTGCTTCGAGGTCGCTGTACTGCTCGGAGATGTCCTGGGTCGACACATCTAGTGAACGCACCTCGATGGCATCTGCCTTCAGCGCGTCCAGGAACTGGACCAGCCGATCGGCCGGTACCCTCACTTGCAGTGTCGCGAACGTGACCTCGTCGACACCGTCGCCATTTCGGTACAGGCTCTCATTGGAGACAAAGCCACCAAACTGCTCTGCAAGCCGTTCGATGGACCGTGTCGACTGCTCGGGATCTGCAACTTCCAGATCGATGGAGGCGTTCTTGATGATCTTGCGTTCGGACACCTCAACGTCCGACGCAGCGTCAAAGGCCGGTTTGCCCGCAACCGACTCCACCGCCGGAGCCGACTCGTCCATCCGTTCGACGGTCGCAGCCGACCCGCAGGCGCCCAGAATCAGCGCAAGACCTGCAATGACGATTCCGCGTTTCATGTCCCACTCCAGATCGTCGGCCGGGTCGAGCCCGGTTCAACGGTGAGACGTCAAACGGTCCGTGTGGGGTTCCCTGCGATGAAGCGCTGGAGGCTCAGGAGGAGGCGTCGAATCTGGTCTCGAGCCCGCTCGTCGGTCAGCACACCCTCCGTGAACTTCTGCGATGCCCTGTCGATGAAGACCTCGGGCTCATCCACCACGTACATGTGGTCGTGCAGGAACGTCTGCCGCAGATGCATCTGCGCTCGGACGGTGCCGAGACGACCTCCCGCGCCGAGAATCGCCGTCGGTTTGTGAGCGAGCGGTGACTCCCCGCGTGACAACCAGTCGAGCGCGTTCTTGAGGACCCCCGGAATCGAGTAGTTGTACTCGGGAGTGGCAACGAGAAGGCCATCCGCTGCGGCCAGACGCTCACGCAGCGAAGCGACACCGGCGGGGAAGCCGCCGGTCTTCTCCTCGTCCGCGTTGTAGAGCGGGATCCCCTCGAGGGTGACGATGTCGATCGTCATGCCATCCGGAGCGAGTTCTTGCGCGGCGCGAAGCGCCGCCGTGTTGTAGGAGTCCGATCGAAGACTCCCCGAGATTGCGAGTATGTGTGTCATCTCCCTGACAAAGGCCGGAGTGGCGGGGATCATTCCCGACCCTTGACAGATCCGTACGCGCAGTACGCTGGGCCCGACATGGCACTGTACGAGATTGTTGGGAACGAATCCGAGCTCACTGCTCCCGTCATGGTCGTTGCGTTCGACGGATGGGTGAACGCCGGTTCGGTGGGAACCAACGCTGCCGAGGCCATCGGCCGGAGTGGGGATGTTCTGGCAACCTTCGACGGTGACGTTCTCTTTGACTATCGCGCATCTCGCCCGGAGATCGAGTTCGTCGAAGGAGTGATGCAGGTGGTCCGCTGGCCGGAGATCACCCTCACGCGGGTCCGGCACGAACGTGACGTGCTCGTTCTCAGCGGAAACGAGCCGGACTTTCGCTGGAAGGGGCTGAGCAGCGCGATTGCCGACCTGGCCGAGTCGCTCGGCGTCGTCGAAATGGTGTCGCTTGGTGGGGTTCCCGCCGCAGTCCCCCACACCCGTCCGGTGCGCATCCTCACGACCGCATCCCGCAAGAACCTCATCCCTGGCGACGAGCAGCTGCCCCAAGGCATCCTCAAGGTCCCCGGTGCCGCTGTGAACATCGTCGAACAGGCTGTGACCGATCGGGGCATTCCCGCCGTCGGTTTCTGGGCGCAGATCCCCCACTACGTCGCCGGGCCGTTCCACGCCGGCGCCATCGCGCTCATCGAGCGGGCAGCCCGGCACATGGGCATCGATCTGCCGCTCGGCGGTCTGGTCGACATGGCAGCGGAGCAGCGCCGGGAGCTCGATGCGACCGTCGCGGAGAAGCCCGAGGCCGTCGCCTACCTCCAACGCTTGGAGGAACTGGTCGGAGAGCAGCAGACCATTCCCAGTGGTGAGCAGATCGCCTCGGAGGTTGAGCGCTTTCTGCGCGAGAACACCGACCCGTTCGGAGACCAGGACTCCTGACCTGCGCAGGCCGTGATCTGGCACAATTGGGGTATGGCGACGCTGGCAGATGCGCTGACGGCGGTGCGGGCGCTGATCGCACTCCTCCTGGTGGCGATGGTCGGCCAGGGGCGACTCGATGTCGCCGCCGCCTTGCTCGCGACGGCTTGGCTCACTGACTTCTTGGATGGCAAGAGCGCCCGAGCTGCAACACGACCCTCGCATCTCGGACACTTGGATCTGGCCGTCGACACGCTCGTCGGGGCCGGATTGATGATCGGACTCAGCCTCGGCGGCTACGTGAACTGGGGCATCGGACTGCTGATCGTGGTCCTGCTCGGCGGAGGCTGGATCGCCTTGAAGAACACGTCGCTTTCATCGGCTCTACAGGCGATCGCCTACGGATGGTTCATGTGGCTCACGTACTCCCGAGCCGTAGATGGCTGGTGGCTCCCACCGGCCATCATTGCGATCATCGCTACCCTGAACTGGCACCGATTCATCCACGACTCGATTCCCGGCTTCTTCGCCGGCATCGCCGACCTGTTCTCCGCCGCGCGACGATTCGTGGAACGAACTTCCTGAAGTCAGCTGTGAGCGACTGAACCTGTTGTGGCTTCCTGGACGATTCGTTCTGTCTGTGGTCTGGATGAGTAGAGGTAGCCGACGAACATGAGGATCGCACCCAGGAACTCGCCCACATACAAAGCCACGGGAATACCGAAGCGCTGGGCAGAACCACCGAAGGCAGGCATCATCGCACCCGCGGCGATCAGGATGTTCCCGATCATCCGGTTCGCCGCCGCCTTCGTCTTCCAGAAGTAGTAGGCCGAGTAGATGGCACCACCGGCCAGCATGATCACACCGTAGAGGTTGAAGAACGGCGTCAGCACACGCACTCCGGAGCTGACGATCGCGTGTCCGCTCAGCTCGCCCTCGAGCATCTGGCCCGGGTCGAGCTGCGCTCCCATGACTCTGACCAGGGCATACAAGGAGCCGAGCCCCAGAACCGTCATCAGGATGTTGGCCAGCTTCACATTCCCGATACGACGATGTACGAGCAGGTAGACGGTCCCCTGCCCAAGCCACGCTGCCACCAAGATCGCACCGAAGAGATACCAAAGGCGGAACACGGTCGGGCTCCAACCTGCAAACCCGAAAGTGGCCTCCATGGCCCCGCCAATGCCGTACATGACGAACCCGATGCCCCACAGCAGCATGTACGGCTGTCTCCGCTCCACCCACTTGCGGAGCACCATGAACGCAAAGACGAAAGTAACGATGGACGATGCGGCCGGGAGATACGCGCTGAGTACTTCCTGCATGTGGGGGGCTCCTAGGACGTGACGATCACATACAGCGCGATCCCGACAAGGACAGCCGCTGCAACCGAGAGGACAGCGAGGATGATGGGAACGACGCGACTCTGCGGCTGTTCTGAATCCATCACACCTCTCTCGACCGTAACACGCTATGAGCGCACGGGACCGACGTAAAGTCGGAATAGCCCGGGGGGAACCAACTCCCCCACGACAGGCTCCTACATGCTGCCGAGAAGCTTGCGCTTCTTCTCGGCGAACTCCTCGTCGCTCAGGACTCCGTCAGCATGGAGTCTGGCCAGCAGCTCCAACTGCTCGACGGGACTCGAACCCCCCTGCATTGCGATCATCCTGGGCTCACGCAGCCGATAGATCACTGCCTGAATGCCTTCCGGATCGGGAATGTCGCTGAAGTGGCTCTGGCCCTGCTCCCCGGCCGACTCGATGATCAGGTCGCCGGAACGCAACAGCCGCTCCCAGATCGTTTGCGTGAAGGTCGCGTCGTTCATCACCTCCAGCGGGATCTCTTTGCCATGTCGGGCAAGCATGCCTCGACGCACGATCAGGCGTTCGTTCGTGATGATGTAGTGGGTGAACAACCAGCGAGTGAATGGAGGGGCGAACAGCACCAGCCAGATCACCAAGACTGCGCCAAGGCCGATCCAGAGCCACGTTCCTTCGGCCCGCGCCACAAGAACGATGACGCCGGCAAGCGCGACGACCGACACGAACACCGGCCAGATGAGCTGCTTCCAGTGGGGACGAAACGCCAGCTCGATCTGTTCACTGGCACTGAGGAGACGTGCTGGATACTTCATGGTCGCCAGCCTATCGGATGACCTGCCGGGATGAATGCTGCCGTCGAGCGGGTTGTACGTGGAATGCGAACCGTACTCCTTGGCGCCGGACTGATTCTCGTTGTCGGTGCCGTCATCGCCTTCACCACGCTTACCGGTGGAGATACCCCCGACTCGAGTCCGACCACGGCCTCGACCACTACGACGACAACGTCGCCCACCACGAGCACCCAGGCGAGTCCCCTTCCGACCAGCGCAGGACGAGACGAGCTTCCCGAGCTACTCGCGCTCCTCACCGAGAACTGGGTCACCGACTGGACCCAGCGCAGCATCGACCTGACCGAACTCGTCGTGGGAATCCGCGTGTCCGACCCACGCGACCGCATCCCGCCGATCGATGAACCGGTGTTCGATACCATCGACGACGGAAACGATTGGCTGGACGATCGCGAGCCAGGGGTTCTGTTGGACTTCAACGGCGAGCAGCGGTTCTATCCCCTGGCCATCCTGACGCGACACGAGATCGTCAACGACGATGTCGGTGGCACGCCCATTGCCCTCACCTACTGCCCTCTGTGCAACACGGCGATCGCGTTCGACCGAACGGTCGACGGAACCGTACTCCGCCTCGGCACATCCGGGCTGCTCCGCAACAGCGACCTGGTGATGTGGGACGACGTAACCCAGTCGCTCTGGCAGCAGATCACCGGCGAGGCCATCGTCGGTTCGATGACCGGAACGCAACTGAAGTTCCTCCCCGCAGCCATCGTTTCGTGGGGTGACTTCAAGTCGGGCTTCCCGAGCGGTGTCGTCCTCTCACGCAACCTCGGCTTCGGCATCCAATACGGCGCCAACCCATACGTTGGCTACTCGCAGTCGGCACGGCCGTTCCTGTTCAGCGGAGAGATCGACAATCGGTTCCCTGCCCTCGAACGGGTCGTCGGCGTGACCATTGGAGATGAATCGAAGGCCTACCCGTTCAGCATCATCAGCGGAGAGCGAGCGGTCAACGACACGCTGGGCGGCACCCCGATCGTCGTGTTCTGGGGCTCAGCCGAGACGGCCGACGCCCTCGACGGACCAATCATCGCTGACAGCCAGTCGATCGGAACCGGAGTCGCCTACGAACGACTTCTCGACGGCCAGGTGCTGACGTTCACCGCACGGGACGACGGAGACTTCACCGACGAGCAGACCGGATCGACCTGGAACATCCTCGGTCAGGCGACGGCAGGTCCGCTCGCCGGCGAGAACCTCCCCCGGGTCGTGCACCGCAACGAGTTCTGGTTCGCCTGGCAGGCCTTCTTCTCCGACGCCGCGGTGTACGGGGAATGACCTGACTCGCTCGAAGGTTGAGGCAACACGAATCAATCAGGAGAAACAATGGCTCGCGGACGGGTACGAATCGAACAAGGACACAAGCGCATACGAACCTACCTCGGGGGTGAACTCATCGCCGACACGGTCAGGCCAACACTCGTCTGGGAGAAGCCGTTCTATCCGGTGTACTACTTCCCTTCAGAGGACGTCCGCACCGAGTTGCTGACCGCAACCGAGACCACGCGTCGATCGCCGAGTAGAGGAACGGCACGGTTCTTCACCGTCAAGGGTGGCGTCACCACGGCAGCAGATGCCGCCTACGCATACGAAGAGACCGAGATCGAAGAGATCCGGGACCACTACGCGTTCGTCTGGAACTCGATGGATGCATGGTTCGAAGAGGACGAAGAGGTGTACGTGCACGCCCGTGATCCGTACACCAGGGTCGACACGCTGCGTTCTTCCCGACACATCGAAGTGGAGATCAACGGCGTGAAGGTCGCAGATTCACGCAACGCCACGCTGCTCTTCGAAACGGGACTCCCTACCCGCTACTACCTTCCCAAGACCGACATCCGCACGGACCTGCTGACTCCGACCGATACGGCCACCCATTGCCCATACAAGGGCACCGCCCGATACTGGTCGGTGCAAGTCAACGGGGAAAGCTTCAAGGACTACGCGTGGAGCTACCCCTTCCCCGCGGCCGAGAGTGCCAAGATCGCCGGCCTCATCGCCTTCTACGACGAGAAGGTCGACGTCACCGTCGACGGGATTCCCCAGGAGCGTCCGAAGAGCCTCTTCTCCTGAACCGACCGGGCCTGGGGGCCATAGGATGAGCCCATGTCCGCCCGCCGGCTCTTGCAGACTCGCAGCTATCGCAAGCTGCTGATTGCTCAGGTCGTATCTGGCTCCGGCGACTGGTTCGCCACCGTTGCTCTTCTGGCGCTCGTCTACGAGATCAGCGGTTCCGCAACGGCGGTGGGAGGCATGCTGGCGCTGCGGCTGATGCCGGGAGCGATCGCAGGGCCGATCGCAGCCAAACTTGCCCATCGCTGGGATCGCCGGCGCACGATGGTCGCCATGGACTTCGCCAGAGC
>CBEVHI010000116.1:0-6928 GCA_965549635.1 uncultured bacterium
GGCCGCATGTCTGGCCCCACACTCGCGTCCGTGCAAGGGCCGCCGGTACACTCCTGGCTCGTGAAGTCGCCGTTCTGTCTACGAGCCACAGCCAGATGAAGGTCGTCAGCGTCGTCGGTGCACGCCCCCAATTCGTGAAGGCGTCGCCGGTCAGCCGCGAGATCCGCAAGGTGGCGACCGAGGTCCTCCTGCATACGGGCCAGCACTACGACCCCGCCATGTCGGCAGTGTTCTTCGACGAGCTCGGCATACCGCCACCCGACCGGAACCTTGAAGTGGGATCCGGCAGCCACGGGGAACAGACGGCCCGCATGCTGGAACGGATCGAGCCGGTGCTGGGCGACGAGCAGCCCGACTGGGTGCTGGTCTACGGAGATACCAACAGCACGCTGGCCGGGGGCCTGGCGGCGGCCAAGCTGCACCTTCCAGTGGCACACGTCGAAGCCGGACTGAGATCCTTCAACCGGCGCATGCCCGAAGAGATCAACCGGGTACTCGTCGACCACCTCTCGGCGGCGCTGTTCTGCCCGACCGGAACCGCGATCGACAACCTTCGAGCCGAAGGAGTGGTCGACGGCGTCCACCTCGTCGGCGACGTGATGGTCGACTCTGTCGAGGCGATGCGACCATTCCTCGACCCGGAAGCCGGCCGGCGGGCCGGCATCGAGGGCGACTATCTGGTGGCGACGCTGCCCCGAGCCGAGACCGTCGACGATCCGGACCGGCTGCGGCAGGCGCTGCGACTCCTCGGAGCGATGCCGCTACCGGTCGTGTTTCCGGTCCATCCACGAACCGCGGCTGCCCTTCGACGCTGGTCTGTCGGCCTTCCAGCCGGAGTCGTGGGTACCGAGCCTGTCGGGTATCTCGACATGCTGTCCCTGGTCGCCGGAGCAGAGCTGGTCCTCACCGACTCCGGTGGCCTGCAGAAGGAGTCCGTGCTTCTCGGCACGCCGTGCATCACAATGCGCCCAGAAACCGAGTGGGTGGAGACCGTCGAGGCAGGAATGAACCGGGTCGTCGACCTCGATACGGACCGGGCGCTCGAAGCCTTCGAGGCGCTTCGAGGTGTCGACGCCGACCTGACCGAAGTATTTCCGCCGGGTGCCTCCGCCCGCATTGCGCGCCTCCTGGCGGACTCGAAAGCATGAGACCCCTGGCGTTTGTCGCCGTGGCGGCGATGCTTGTCGCCGCATGTTCCGGCGCGGTACCTCCGGCCACCACCGGTCCTGGGGCGACCGTGCCGACCGACTCCACGGCCGCCGTGTCGACCGAACCGGTTGATCCGCCATGCAGCCGTGCAGAACTCGAGCAGGCGAGGCAAGCCAGCCCCTCGGCGACCATCGGCGACGACGGAGTCGTCCGGGCACATCTCGACGGTCTCGGCGACGTGTTGCATCCGCAGGCGGCCATGCTCTTTGTCACCAACACGTTGAAGCAGGGCGACGTCGACCCGGGCACCGACTGCGTCCTGCGCGCCACCGGACGGTGGCTCGTCGACAGTCTCACCCAGGAAGGCGACGTCTGGTATTGGTTCTACGGTTTCGACTGGGCCTACGGAGACGACGACCGTCTGCTCAGCCGGGCTCCCTGGCCCTCCGGGCTGGCCCAGGGGAACGGGCTGGTCGCCCTCGGCATGCTGGCCGACTACACCGGCGATGCCGCGTTCGACGAGGCCGCCCACCGGGCGTTCTCCGCCTTCAGCAACGCGGGTTCTCGGATCCGCACCGACCTCGGAGATGGCGGGTTGTGGTTCCAGGAGTACGAAACGGCGATACCCACATTTGTCTTGAATGGCAACCTCGATGCGCTCATCGGAGTCGGTTGGTATGCCGACCGGTATGCAGACTCCGAAGCCCACAACATCTTTCGATCGGGCATCCACGGACTCCATGATCTTCTTCCGCTGTTCACGGTTCCCGGACCGCACGGGGAGATGTCGGCTTATGACCTCGTCCGACTCCATCCCGACCTCCGGCTGGCTGTCGGCGACCCTGCGGGCGAGGTCGAGGTGTCCTCGCAGGATGGAGGATACGAGAGCACCGCGCGGGTCGAACCGCATGCGGACACGGCCGCAAACCTGATCGACAACGGCGGATTCCAAGAGGTCGACGCGGCGGGCTGGCCGAAAGGGTGGAGCGCCCTGATCACCGCCGGAGGCGACAGCTTCGCCTTTCCCGCCGACGGCGACGCAGCACAAGGGACCCGCTATGCCCGAATCACCACCTCCGGCGCCGGCTGGGAGGTCCTCGCGCAAACCATCTCGAAAGTGCCAGCTGGGCGATATGTGCTTTCGGCGAGTGCCCGGGCGCCTCGACCGCTGGTCGTTCCCGGCCGCATGACCGTTGTCTCCGAATGCCCGGGAGAGCGGAAGGTCGTCGCCGAGAAGTTCCAGATCCGAGCCGCAGACTGGGCGCCGTACGGCGTCGAGTTCGACCTGGAACGTGACGGCTGCGACCTGCTCATCGAGCTGTATCAGTTCTCCTCGACGGTGGCCGGAGGCCGAATCGACTTCGACGATGTAGCCCTCCGTTCCGTGCCTGACACGGCTGTCGTCACCCTTCCGTTCTCCGTCTACGACCACCCGGACATCTCTGTTTCCGTCACGGGCACCGTCTACGCCCTCTACGAGGGCACGTGGGTTGCGCTGCCCGGCGGGGCGCTGCCGATGTATCTGCAAGGACGCAACATCCACTACGGCTATCACGACGGCCATGTACGGCAGCTACGGACGCTTGTTGCGATGAGCGGCGACGATCAGGTGCTGCGTTCGTATGCCGACCGGTGGGAGGCGATGGTGCCACAGTCTTGAGGTCAGGGTGTCCAGCTCCAAAGGGCGTCTTCGACCGTTTGGGACACGACACCGGTACCGCCTGCGATGAGGATCACGTTCGGCTCCAGCCGTGATAGTTCGAGTCGTCCCCCATAAGGGATGGTGTCCCGCTGGGTCAGAAGCAGCGGACCGCCGCCGAGAGCCGCGGCCGGACCGGCAGCGAGCGCGTCTGGGAAGGATTCACCGGTCGCCATCCACGCGGTGGTTGCTCCGGTCCCGAAGACACGTTCAGAGACCGCTTGGGCGGTGTAGTAGCGGTTCGACCCGGCCAGGCGTTCCACGCTTGGGGCGTACCCGGCCAGTTGAGTCTCGACGGCCGCGGAAACGGCGAGGGTGCCGCCGACCACGTAGATCTTCTGCGGTTGCAGCCGTTCGAGCTCGGTGGCCGTATAGGAAGGAATCGACCCGGATCGTACGAGCAGGATCGGTCCGCCGAGGTGTGCCGCCGCCGGGCCGGCGGCCAGTCCGTCCGGGAACGACTCGCCGGTCACGATGAAGGCCGCCGGGACTCCCGGCGAGAAGGTGCTTCCCGACAGCGCCGCTGCCGTGGCGAAACGGCTGGGGCCCGAACTAGACACTGCGGCGGTGCCACCCACGATGGTGATCGCCGCAGGTTGCAGCCTCCGCAACTCGGCGGCCGTCTCCGGCGGGAGTACGCCTGTGCGGGTGAGGAGGACGGGGCTGGACTGGAAGCCGGCGACGGCGCTTGCCGCCAGAGCATCCGGGAACGACTCGCCCGTGGTTACGTAGACCCTGGCCACACCGGGCGAGAACGTCGCCCGTGAGATGGCTGCCGCCGTCCCATACCGGGAGAGTCCTGCCGCTCTATCGACGCCGATCCGGGTAGTCGGCAGGTTCAGCCCCTGGCTTCTCTGGACGAGGGCATACTCCTTGTAGACACGGTCGTAGTCGGGGTAGGTGTACCGGTACTCGACCTCCACCCGGTAGAGACCGCTGTTGAGCACTCCACCGTTCTCCCATCCGAAGTTGTACATGTAGGTGTCGCCGGCGACGAAACCGAACTTCGGGTATCCGTCGGAGAAGACGAGATTGCCGGCCGGATCGAAGATGCGGACGGTGGTAACACCGGTGATCGGCACGTTCCCGGTGTTTTTGAAGTGCTGGCGGACATAGATGGACGACCCCCAGGCGTCGATCTCGCCCCAGGTTCGTGCACTTCGGATGATCGGTCCGGAGACGCCGTCGGTGTCGGCGGCCCACAACACCGACTGTTTGAACAGCTCCGAGGCGATGTCGCCTTGGAGGATGCCGCCGAAGGTCTGATTGGCCAGTGCCAGCGAGTATTCGGGGAAGAAGTCGATGATCGAGGTGTCGTAGTAGACGATCTTGCCGTACCCGTATCGGGTCGCTTCGGCCGCGGGGAAGTTGTCGTATTGGGTGACGTCGACGCCCTCATACGAGCCAGGATTGGTGATGCTGAACCGTAAGATCGGTTGCACGTTCGAGCTGTTGGCTCGAGCAAATTCGGCGCCTGCTCCCCACGGACGGTTGAGGCGGATGGCCGAAAGGCCGAATCGGGAGAGTGTGTTGGCGATGATGGGATGGGTGAACGCAGCAGGGTCGACGAGCAGGTCGAGTTGGTCGGGTGTCGGATCGTTGAGGTAATCCATCTGGTATGCCTCGCTCAACGGACCCCACTCCCATGCCTCGCGATTCATCTCGATCGGCCAGAGCCCCCAACCGCCGCCGGGCAGAGGGAACTCACGAGGCGACGCGAGCACCGGAACCAGGCCACCACCGTCAGCCACCCACTGGCGGACCGTCAGGGAAGCCGTGGCGTTCATCACCCGCGTATATGGCAGCACGATCACGTCGAACTGGTCGAGACGGGCCCGGTTCTCCAGGTCGGCATCGGAGACCCACGAGGGTGAAAGACCGAGGCGTTGCAGGCCATCGTACGCGGCCTGCTGTCGGCCGGCGACGTCCCACCCCTTCGACGCCGCGAAGGCAAGCGTCGATGCCGAGTTGAGCACACCGATCCGGGGCGTGGTGGCCGCTGGTACCGCCGGGGCGGTACCCAGCACCAATACCAGGACTGTCGCAAGCGCGGCGAAACCACGTTTCATTGCAGGTCTATCGGGCCGTATGCCGATGAGCTTGAGGAGCTTGTCCCGATCAATGTATGCCTATCGCTTGGGAAAGGTCGGCCAGCGCTTCTGCGGTCACCCGGTCGAGCGAAGACTCGGCGGCGCGTTCCACCGCAGGCGGTGAGGCGGCTTCGTCCGCACGAGTCAAGCACTCTTCGAGTGCTATCGCGAGTGCTGCCGGATCGTCAGGTGGTACGACGGAGCCGCGCGAGGATGCTGGGATCGACGCGAGACCTCCCACATCGGACACCACGATCGGCGTGCCACAGGCGAGCGCTTCGACCGCGACCAGACCGAACGCGTCACGTCGTGAAGGTGCGGCAACCACCTTGGCGCGAGAGAACACCTCCGCCACGGTTCGCCGGGTGACCTGACCGAGCTGCTCGAGCGTCTTCCGCTCCGGTCCATCACCGGCAAGGGTGACCGTTATCGAGCGGTCTTGAGCAGGGCCACCGTGGAGAGCACCCTGGGTGCCTACGTGCCGTAGCGTCCAACGACTGCGGAGAGGCGACGTAGTGTTGCCTCGGCGGTGGCAGGAAGAGCGAAGGCCGATGCCCGTTCCACCGCAGCAACCTCGATCGCTTCTCGAGCTCCATCCCGCTGCAGCCACACAAGCAACTCAGCGGCCAGAGCAGCGGGATCATCCGGTGGAACCAGCGACCCGCAGTCGGGTGTTGGAATCCCGGCGAGTCCGCCGACGGATGAGACCACGACAGGGGTGCCACAGGCGAGTGCTTCCACGGCGACGAGACCGAGGGCGTCTCGTCGTGACGGCACCGCGGTGACCGCAGCGCCTCCCAGCAAGGTCGCCACAGCCCGATGGTCGATTTCCCCCAGCCAGTCAACTCGATGGTCGATCCCCAACTGCTCTGCGAGGGACCGGAGATTGGTTTCCTCGGGTCCACGGCCGGCGACTGACAGTGACACCTCGACTGGGAGACTGGGCAACGCCCTCAGGAGGACGTCTGCCCCCTTGTGGGGATAGAGCCCGCCTGCGAATGCGATTCCGGCACGAGCAGCCGATTGAGCTGGAGGCCGGAACACGTCGGTGTCCACCCCAGGGGGGATGATGACGGATTCGACATCGAAGTGCTCGGCCAGAAGGTGAGCAGTCCAGGTCAAGTTGGCGTGGACCTCATCCGCTGCGCCAATAGCCCGATGCAGGATCCGCCCGACGAGACGGCCGTGCGGCAGGGCCACGTCACTGCCGTGGGCATACAACACATACGGTCGACGGGAAAGCCAGGCCGCGGTGGCCGCGACGAGAGCGGTTGGGGTGAGGTAGTGACCTTCGATCACATCGGGACGCCTCGCGAGGGATGCCACGATGACGCGGAACAGAAGCGACGCGTACTTCCACGGAGTTCTGAGCAGTCCACGCCGAGGATCCGTTATGGCTACGGTCCGCACGTGCTCTCCTGAACGCCGCAATCCTGTCACATGATCACGGACGAACACTCCGTACGCCGGGTGGTCATCCGACGGATACATGTTCGACACGACGAGGACTCTGAGTTGAGAGTTCATTGGTATCTCTGCTGGACCCGGTCAGGGTAGTTGGCCGGCGTCATCGGCCGGAGGCGAATCAGAGCGTTGCCATGCTCTGGCTCGGATCAATCTGACGACCTGTCTCACTTCTGGGCTCATCAATGCGAGCACCACGCATACGGCGACGATGTCGGTGACAACGCGTGGTGGAGTCGTTGCGAGGGCAGCAACGGTGATCCCAGCGGCCACTACCCGATACCAGAGCGACGCCCAGCGCACGGAGTACCGACGCGTGGCAACGATCAGCGGAGCGGCGACTTGGATTGCGCTGCCGATGGCGTAGCCGAGACCTATGGCGCCAACCCCCATTTCGGGAGCTGCCGCCACCCAGATTCCGATGGCGAGACTGAAGCCGACCAGACTCGACCACATGGAGATGCTGGCCCTTCGGACGTCGATGGCAGCGAGCGCGGCGACGGCAGGCGTTCCGACGATGCGGATG
>CBEVHI010000117.1:0-6892 GCA_965549635.1 uncultured bacterium
CGCCTACTGCCACGACGACACCACCCACACGCAGACGAACAGCCTCCACATGACACTGGCCGGCTACGACAAAGTGCTCACCGAACGGAGCTCCCCTGAGCTGTCAGAAGGCCTCCAGGAAGCCTTTGACACCCACTGCACGTCGTGTCACGCGTCATGTGGACAGTGTCACGTCAGCCGGCCGACGACGGCAGGTGGCGGACTCTTGGCGGGGCACGAGTTCAAGGAACTCCCCCCGATGAACCTGACATGCACAGGCTGTCATGGCAGCCGCGTCAGTGACGAGTACAAGGGCAAGAATGTCGCCGAGGACGGTATGAAGCTGCCCGCAGACGTGCACTACAACCCCGGCGGGATGGCGTGCCTGGATTGCCACGACGAAGCAGAGATCCATGGTGACATCGCTCCAGAAAACCAGACGCACCGCTACGACGGATCTCCCGACGTGGCCTGCACCGACTGTCACCCTCTCGAGGTGCTGCTCGGCAGCAACCCGCAGCACACTGAGTTCCACTTCGAGGATCTCACGTGTCAGGTCTGCCACTCCGTCGATCTGAAAAGCTGTTACAGCTGCCACGTCCAGAAGTCGGACGAAGGCGTGCCCTATTTCAAGACGGAACCGTCGAAGATGACCTTCGCCATCGGGCTCAACCCGCTCAAGAGTGCCGATCGGCCGTGGTCGTATACCGTGCTGCGGCATATTCCGGTGGACCGAGACAGCTTCGGATACTACGGAGAGGACCTACTGCCCAACTTCGATGCCAGACCGACCTGGGCGTACGCAACGCCACACAACATCCAGCTGCACACACCGCAGAACGCGTCGTGCGACAGCTGTCATGGCAACGCCGAGATCTTCCTGACAGAGGACAAAGTGGCACCCGATGAGCTGGCCGCGAACCAGTCGGTCATCGTCGAGCAAGTGCCGTTCGTGATGCCGTAGGAGCGAGGGTGGAAGTGGAGGGCCTCTCCGGTCCCTCCCCCCGCGTCGGAAGCGCCTCAGGGTTGTGGTCATCGGGGCCGATGTCTTCCCCAATGGATGCTTTCGCTCGCGAGAAACACTTGCTGCTGCGCGGTGTGGTTGCCGCAACCGGAGTCGCGGCAGTTGCACAAGCCTGGCTGGGATATGTAAAGCTCGACCCGTCCCTGCTTGTCGCTGCCGGTGCATTCGGGGCTCTGTCGGTGCTGACGGCCACCGTGGCTCGCGCTCGCCCCAGTGGTGGTTTCTGGGCGCTGGTGGCGACAATGACGCTCGTGTCCGTGACCTACCCGGCATTGGCGATCGGTGATGATGCCTTCTGGCATGCCGTCGTGATGGTGCTGTTCACTGGGGCGCTCATGATCTCGCCGAGGAACGCCCGGCTGGACGGCGTCTGGCTCATCGGTGGGGTAATGGCAGCACACTCACTGGGCCATGCGCTCGGCGGGTTCGGTCTCGAGGCGGGAGAGTCGCTCGCTATGGGTGCGGTCGCAACCGGTGCCACCTGGCTCGTCTGGAGGATGCGGGGTCGAATCGAGGCTGGCCACGGACAGCTCCGGGACCTTCTCGAGGGCGCTCCGGTGGCGATCTGGCAGGAGGACTTCAGTGAAGTTCGAAGGTATCTGGACTCGCTCGAGGGAGGGATTGCGCTCACCCGCGAAGAGATCCGTGAGGCCGCCGCCCGGATTCGCGTCGTTGGGGTCAATCAGGCGGCAGTCGACCTCGTTGAGGCCGAGTCGGCAGGCCAGTTGCTGGGGTCTCTGAACCCGGGCAGCATCACCGAAGAAACCCTTGCTGCGCTCTCCGTTCAGGTCGACGCTGTGCGGGAGAGGAGGTACTTCGTCGAAGCTGATGTCGTAGGCCGCACCCTGAAGGGCGTTCCCTTCTCGGGGATTCTCTATTGGACTGCTCCAAGAACGGACGCTGGACCCGACCTGTCCCGCGTCACGGTGGCGATCACAGATGTGTCGCGCCTGCGAGAGACCGAACGCCGTCTGGCCGAGACGCTCGAAGCCAAGGATCGATTCGCGGCCTCGGTGAGCCACGAGATCCGTACTCCGCTGGCATCGGTGATTGGTCTCGCATCGGAGTTGGCGGAGAGGTACGAGTCGTTCTCCGATGAGGAGCGAAGAGAGTTGTTGGGGATGGTATCGACCGAGGCCGGCGAGGCCGCGGCAATCGTCGAAGACCTGCTCGTTGTCGCGCGTGCGGAATCCGGCAACGTTTCGATCCATCCGGACGTGTTCGATGTGGTCCGGCTGGCCGAGGATGTTGCCGAGGCCTCCTCGTCGATTCCCCTGATTGAACTGCCAGGAGTACCTCTGACGGTCGTAGCCGATCCGCTCCGGGTCCGACAGATCATTCGCAATCTCCTCAGCAACGCGCGCCGCTACGGGGGACCCACGGTGACGCTTGGTCTGCGAGGAGAAGGGGCGGACGTCGTCGTGGAGGTCCGCGATGACGGCAGTGGAGTTCCTGAGGGAGTCGCCGGCAACCTGTTCAAGGCCTATCAGACCGCAGGCAAGAGATCCAAGGACTCGATCGGCCTGGGCCTCTATGTCTCTCGTCAACTGGCCGAACTGATGGGAGGGAGCCTGGACTACGAACGGACCCGCGGCGAGACGGTGTTTCGGTTGCGGCTGCCCGCAGCGGAGCGCATGGAGAGGCCGGAGGGGGAGAGAGCGATCGCTACGGGAAGGTAGGACCTTGCGTGGTCCTGCTGGACTTCGACTCGAGAGCGAGAGAGCGCGGTCCGCGGGTGGAGAACTCCTGCTCCTCGAAGTCCCCTTCGGAATGGGTCAGTTCAGCAGACGCTCTCATGTGCGCGATCGCGCATTGTCCGCACAGGGCTTCCTTGTCGGTGAGGATGACTGCCGGGGCGTAGCAGCGACTGCACGGCAGGTTGCTCATGAGCCTGCCCGTCTGGCCAGGACACGGCGGGTGATGATGTCTGGAACGATCACTCTGCTGTCGGGCATGTCCATTGCATCGGAGAGCGACGGCTCGGAGTGGAGAGTGGTTCTGGATCCCATCTCTTGAACTAGTGCCCGACGTCGACCGCTCACTCCGAACCTTGAAGTGCGAGCACCCGTCGACACACCGACTCTGAGACGCGGGAAAGCCCCCGAAGGGGCCTTCCCGCAGTGAGTCCGCCTGTAAGCCGGATTCTGTCCCGGGTCTCCCCGGGGACGGCCATCCATCTGGGACCGGCGTTGCCGTCGGCCTCGTGCGGCCTACCTGGGACGTAGCGGACGGGCAGTCCTGTCCCTACTTGGCCTTGCACCGGGTGGGGTTTGTCGAGCCGCCCCGGTCACCCGGGACGCTGGTGGTCTCTTACACCACCGTTTCACCGTTGCCTGTGCCCGAAGGCCATCGGCGGTCTGTTCTCTGTGGCACTTTCCGTCGGGTCGCCCCGCCTGGGCGTTACCCAGCACCCTGCCCTGTGGTGTCCGGACTTTCCTCGAGCCGAAACCCGCGGCCGTCCGGCGAACTCACCGGAAGCGTACCGTACGAGGAGTGAAACCTCGCAGGGGAGCCGGGAGTCCAAGCCCGCAGAGAGGCCAAGAGGTTCCTTCCCTCGGGGCCCGGCTGTGGCGAAGTCGTCGTCCCGCAGCCCTCCATAGATGCAGGTGCCGGGATCAGCGTCCCGGCACCTGTGCGTCTGCAACCTCTTAGCCCGTCCGAGAGCCCAGTCCGCAGTCGAGAGGTGCGAGTGGCGTACAGCCGCTGGGTCTCACCTCGTTCGGGCCCGGCTCGGCGCCATCGCGTTCCTCGAGCTAGAAGAGGGGTTCCTCGACGTACTCCTCGAGGCCGGCAACCCAGCCGGTCGGCAGCTTCCAGTGGCGGCCACCGTCGACCACCAAGCGCATGTAGTCCCGGCAGGGGGTGTAGTCACCATTTGCCGCACCGTTGTGAACGTGCGTGACGACAGGGTGGCGATGCCCCTCGCGATCTACCGCCTTGAACGACTCCGAGCGTACCCTGCCCTCTGCTTCCTCGGCGGCATCGAGCTGGGTGAGTGCCCGGGCGGGAATCTCGAAGACCGCTCCCCACACGGTGTTGCCCGGTTCTGGGCGCACCGACGGCAACCCTCCGTCCCACAGGCCGTTTCGGTAGGGAAAGACGAGACGGGTCTCGGGGAGATGGGCGATGAATTGGAACTGCGCGTCCGGCACCACTTCGACAATACGTTGGGGCGATAGAAGGGCGGAGTAGGCGAAATACAGCGTCGTCTGCACGGAGTCTCCTGGCCGGCTTCGGGATACTCAGTTTAGTGAATCCGACTCTTCGAGGTCCCGAAAAGCGGGAACGATCCAGGCCTTTTCTTCGTCGGAAGGGATGAAGAGCCGTCTCCGGGAGGTTGTAAGGGGTATGCAAGCCTGGATCGAGGCCGACGAGCGACCGTGGGAATCGGAAGCCGCCTGCCGGGGCATGGACGCCAGTGTGTTCTTCCCCTCGGCAGATGCTGACGCGTCCGAAGCGCTGGCGATCTGCCGGGTGTGTCCGGTCAGGCAGGAGTGTCTCGATTGGGCCGTGTCGACTCGCGAGCGGTTCGGTGTGTGGGGTGGCACCACGGAGCAGGAACGCCGGCGGATCTTGCGTCGCTCCGCGTGAGGCACGACGCCGGTAACCTCCTCTCACAAGCTCGAGAGAGACACGATGAGCACACCGCCCGATTCGCGCGACTTCCTGTCGATCCGATCGCTTCTCTCCGAAGAGGAGCGGATGATCAGCGAGACCGTCCGCCGGTTCGTGACCGAACGAGTCCTGCCTGACGTCGCCGAGTGGTTCGAAGCCGGGACTTTCCCCAAAGAACTCGCCACGGAGATGGGGTCGCTCGGTCTCCTCGGGATGCATCTCGAAGGCTATGGATGCGCCGGCACTTCGGCGGTCGACTACGGACTCGCATGTCTGGAACTCGAAGCCGGCGACTCCGGGATCCGATCCTTCGTGTCGGTGCAGGGTTCACTGGCCATGTTCCCCATATGGAGGTTCGGCTCAGAGGAACAGAAACAGCAGTGGCTGCCCAGGATGGCCACCGGCGAGGTGATCGGGTGCTTTGGTCTCACCGAGTCGGACGCCGGAAGCGACCCCGCCGAGATGCGCACCCGGGCGCGCAGAGACGGCACCGACTGGGTGCTGTCAGGAGCAAAGATGTGGATCACCAACGGCGGCATCGCCGACGTGGCGATCATCTGGGCCGCCACCGACGACGGTGTGCGCGGGTTCATCGTTCCCACCGACAGCCCGGGTTTCAGTGCGCACGACATCGGACGCAAGATGTCGCTGCGGGCATCGGTCACATCGGAGATAGCGCTCGACGATGTCCGACTCCCCGGGGACGCCGTCCTTCCCGACGCCGTCGGACTGCGAGGACCGCTCTCGTGCCTGACCGAAGCCCGGTTCGGCATCTTGTTCGGAGTGATGGGTGCCGCCCGCACCTGCTACGAGACAGCACTCGAGTACGCGTCCCAAAGGGAGCAGTTCGGTTCCCCGCTCTCGGCATTCCAGCTCACGCAGCGCAAACTCGTGGAGATGATGGTGGCCGTGAATCGAGGAACGCTTGTAGCCCTGCACCTGGGCAGACTCAAAGACGCCGGCGCCCTGAAGCACGAGCAAGTCAGCTTCGGCAAGTTCGACAACGTCCGCAACGCCCTGGAGGTGGCCCGCACCGCACGCAGCATCCTGGGAGCGAACGGCATCACTCTGGAGTACCCCGTCATCCGTCACATGAACAACCTCGAGTCGGTCTTCACCTACGAAGGGACCAACGAGATCCAGACCCTGATCCTCGGAGAAGCTATGACGGGCGAACCCGCCTACCGAGCACGGTGATGGACGCCGACACGCTGATCGGGGGCTTGCGCTCACGCAAGATGCGCATCACCGCGGCCCGTCGCGCGATCTGTGGCGTGCTGGCGGCAAACGAGGGGGAGCATCTCGACGCGACCGAGATTCGTCGACGGTCCGAAGAAGCATCCGGCATCCGGATCGACCAATCGACCGTGTATCGCACCATCGATGTACTCGAGCAGCTAGGTGTGCTCCACCATGTCCATCTCGGTCATGGTCCAGCGATTGTCCACCTCAGTGCCGACGCCGATCATCGGCATCTCATCTGCGAGGGCTGCGGGAAGACGGTCGACCTCCCACCGGACGCAGTCGCCGAGGCATTCGGAACCTTGGCCGAGCGCAACGGCTTCGCAGTGGTCCACGGTTCCCACTTCGCCATTCTCGGACTCTGCCGGGAGTGCGCGACCGATTGAACCGGTGCCGGGATACACTGCCGTGATGCGCCGGCGCTTGACTCTGCTGATCTTCGTCACTCTTGTGGCTGCCGCGTGCGCCAGCGGGGGATCCCCGACAACCAACGCGCCGACCTCTACGGTGACCACGGCGCCGAGTCAGGTCACCGGCACCGCGAACTCACCCACGACAGCGGTTTCGTCCGAGACGACGGCGCCGGGTGCATCCGAGCCCCGCACACTGCAGGTCCCCGACTTCACGCTCGAACTCTCTGACGGTTCGACGTTCACCCTCAGCGAAGAACGCCGGCCGGTGTATCTGCTCTTCTGGGCCGAGTGGTGACCAACCTGCCGGCGGGAGTTGCCCGTCATCGACAACCTGGCAGGAGAGTACGCAGACAAGGTCGTCTTCGTCGCGGTGGCATGGAAGTCTTCTCTCGACAAGACCGCGGCAGGTGCGGCCAGCCTGCTGCCATCGGGGGACATCCGCTGGGGGCTCGATGAGAGTGAAGGCATCTTCGGGGCCTATGGGCTGCTCGGACAGCCGTGGTCGGTGCTCATCTCCGCATCGGGTGAGGAAGTAGAGCGCTGGCCGGGCATTCGTGACCCCGAGCAGATCCGATCGAGCATCAAAGCGCTCATCGAGGCCTAGGAGCCTGCTGAGCAA
>CBEVHI010000118.1:0-6813 GCA_965549635.1 uncultured bacterium
GTGCGATCGTACGACCACGAGGCGGGCCCCCGATTCTTGCTGTTGGCTGTTAGCTCCGTTCTCAGATTCCTGCCGTGCACATCCGGCCGCCCGGTAGGATGTGGCGCACACCGCCCAGGGCCGGTGAAGTGGATCACAACCGACTGGAGGCTGTCATGGAAACCGGCATCGCACGAAAGATCGACGATCTGGGGCGTGTCGTCATCCCTGCGGAGACTCGTCGACTGTTCAACATCCGCGAAGGTGACGAACTGATTATCGGTGTCGACGGTGACTCGATCATGATCCGCAAGCTCGATGCCACCTGCACGTTCTGCGGCTCGACCAAAGAGGTGTCGAGCTTCAAGGGCAAGGGCGTCTGCGCAACTTGCAGGGCAGCGCTCTAGGAGTCTGCTGAGTAGTCCCGATCGCGCAACGCCGCCTCGTAGAGGCGACTTCGAGAGATCCCCAGCCTGCTCGCTACGTCGCGCACCGACACGGCCAGTGCAGCACCTTCGGCGATGGACTCTCGTACCTCGCGGAGTGCGTCGTCGAGGCTCGGCTCCTGTTCGGAGGCACCTTCCAGAACGACGGTGAACTCCCCTCGCTGTGGTCCGTTGAGCCGACTCGCCGCCTCGCCGAGCCTCCCCCACCACAGCTCTTCATGCAGTTTGGTGAGCTCCCTGCCCACGAAGACTGCTCTGCCAGGATCTGCTTCCTCGGCGATGTCGGCGAGGTCACTCCCGACTCGATTCGGAGATGCGAAGAACACGATCGTGCGGGGCTCCTTGACGATCTGCTCGATGCGACGCGATCGGATCCCTCCCTTGCGCGGCAGGAACCCTTCGAACACGAACCGTTCTGCGGGAAGCCCTGACACGGCGAGTGCGGTGGTGACTGCGCTAGGACCTGGAATCACCGTTACTTCGGCGTCGACGGATCGCGCCACTCGCACTGCGGTCAAGCCAGGATCGGAGATGGCGGGCATGCCTGCGTCGGTCACCAGAGCGACGGTCTCGCCACGGGTCAGGCGATCGGCGAGCTCGCCGGCTCGCGTCTGCTCGTTTCCGGCGAAGAACGACCTGAGCGGCTTGTCGACGCCGAGATGGTTCAGCAGGGTCCGGGATCTCCGCGTGTCCTCTGCGAACACGACGTCCGCGTTCTCGAGTGCCTCGGCAAGCCGGTGAGTCACGTCACCGAGGTTCCCGATTGGGGTCCCACAGAGGATCAGTGGCATCAGTACTCCGGGAAGAAGGAACGCAGGTTGGCTCCGACGGACGGATCGTCTGCGGCAATGAACACCACACTGTCACCCACGCGGGACACAAACGCGTAGACGTTGCCGGTCTGGGCCAACCCGCGGCCGTCGTTGCGGCTCTTCGACACATCCATGGCGTTGACGACGTAGGCATTGAGCGCCTCTTGAAGTTCGGCGGCGTCCGTCTCGCTGTCGCCGACATAGGAGAGCATGAACGCGGCGTTCTCACCATCCCAGAGGAGTCGATACCGGTCGCCTCCCCATCCACCTGCGGCTGTGTCGGCGACAGTCGCACCGAGTTCCTGCGTGAACATGACGTCGAAGATCAGTTCGCCCCAGACCGACTCCTCAACCGCCTCGTACCCTTCGACGGGAGTGTCCGGCAGCGACACCTCGACCGGGGGTTGCCGCTCGGCAAACTTGTCCGGGTGGATGACCTGCTCGGTCGAAGCTGGGGGATCCTCGTACGCAGCATTGATGTCGTCGAACCCGGACCCGGGAGTCCACAGCCCGTTGAGGAGGGCGAAACCGGCGTTGTACGGGAAGACGAGGAGATCCTGGATGAAGGAGGGAGCAGCGTCGAATACGCTGGTGTCCTGGCCCAGAGAGCCGGTGATCACCTCCCGCTGTTGGTCGGTGGGAAGACCGGCGACGTAGTGCAGTTCCGTCAGTGTTGCATCGCCTTCGGTGATGGCTTGCAGCGCCGATAGCCGGTCATACCGCTGGTTCTCGTCGAGTGTGTCCAAGAGGTCCGAGAATCCGAAGTGCTGGTCCGTCAACGCATGGGTGAGCTCATGCACGAGCGTGACCTTCTGGGCCGCCGTCAGCTCTTCTTCGTCACTGGGAACAACGAGTTCCTTGGTCTCGCCGTCGTAGAAGCCGAGCACTTGCTCGCCGTAGAGATCCCGATAGAGCTCGAGGAGATCGGTGCCCTCCGGGATGAGTCCCAGGAGCTCCTCGAGCGCCGTGTCCCGAGCGATCTCCTCTGGATCGACGTTCTCTCCGATGAGTCGGCGCACCCGATCGGCCAGTTCGGCTTCGTCGACGAGGGTGACCGTGGGTTGTTCGACGAACTCGAGGCCGCGGATCTGCTCGGTCGATGCGATCAGCTGGTCGATCTGGTCGAGGATCGCCTGGTCATGCAGCGCCTGCGGATCGAGGGTCGTTGTCGTCGAGTTCGTGGTCGGCACCAACGTTGTGCTCGTGGGGGCGGACGTCTCTTCCACGACGGTGGTGGTGGCAGTGGGAGTCGACACGCAGGACGCGGAGAGGAGTGCAAGGAGCACGATCGAGAGGAGTCGGCGCATGGCAGAACCCTACACACCGCACGATGGGTCGAAGACCGCTCCCCTCTCAGATCTGGAACGTCTTCCAATCCAGGTCGAACAGCTCCTTGCCGCGCAGCCCTTCGGCACTCGGCACGTCAAGTGAGATCTCAGGGCCACCTTCGGCGAAGAAGTTGCCCCCGACCTGGGCTCCCTCGGTACCGGAGAACGCAACGAAACAGCGTCCGGTTCCGTCGTAGGGCGCCGGAGGCTCCGTCTGGTCGATGCGAGCTGCGATCACTCCTGCAGCGGTACGGCCCTGCCCGGCGGCGAACACGCCGGCTTTGGGAAGGGCCTTGTCGCCGATAGGGATGGCGTTGACGTCGCCGATGGCGAAGACATCCGGCACCGACGTCTCCAGGGTCTCGGGGTCCACGCTGACCCAAGACGACGAACCCAGGAGGCCGGCTGCGGCGACCACGGGAGGCGGACGGTGGATCGGGATCGTGATCGGAACATCCACCGCGAGTTCGCTCTTGTCGGAGAGCAGCATCGAGCGCGCCCCGACCTGATCGACCGTCACCCCGGTGTGGACCTCGATGTCGCGTTCGGCCAGCGCGGCGCTCATGGCGCGGCTGGGTGCCGGCCCGGCTATCGCCAGAGGCGCTGGACCGGGAATGGTCACGTGGATGTCGGTGGCGTCGCGCAATTCCCGCTCTCTCAGCCACCAATCGATCAGCATCGCCGTTTCGAAGGGCGCCGGCGGACACTTGATAGGAAGACCGGCCACCGCCAGCACAATCGTTCCACCGCGGAACTCCAAGAGGCGATCGTGGAGACGCTCTGCCCTGGTCAAGCGATAGAAGCCGTGGGCTTCGCGGACCCCCGGGATCGCATCGAGGTCGTACACGGCGCCAAGAGCGATGACGAGGTAGTCGAACTCAAAACCTCCGACAGAGGTTCGCACGACCCTGTCCTCGATGACGATTCGATCAATCTCAGCTTCGACGAACCTCACCCCGTAGCGAGCGGTGCCCGACAGTCGACGCGCAACCTGCTCTCGTGTACGTCGGCCGACAACGATGAACGGATTGTCCCCGGCCAGATAGTTGGTGTCTCGGCGATCGATGAGGGTCACAGAGTGATCGCCGCGCACCTGTGACAGAGCGACCGCTGCGGCCACACCCCCAAAACCACCACCAAGGATCACGACTCTCTTCACGATGCCTCCTCCCCCTCCAACCTAGTGGTGCGTCGCCCAATCAGTCTTCGGGGTGATCACCCAGGAGGCGCCCGCGGAACTCGCCTGCGCTTCGAACGAAGATGACCGTGGGGAGTCCTTCGGCGAGTCCTTCGAGCCGCTGGGCGTACTCGAGTTCCTCTCCGGGCTGGGTTGCTCGCAGTCCCATGAGCACAACGTCGGCGCGGACGGACCGCTCTCGGATCAAGTCTTGGACGCTCTGGTTGGTTCGCCGCACAAGAACCTCGGTCTCGGCCGGGATCCGGGCTGCGTGGATGACACGTTCGAGCATGCGGGCATTCCGTTCGGCCATCATGTCGCTCGATGCGATGGTCATGATCCGGATGCGGGCGTCCCTCCACTCGGGGTTGAGCGAGATCAGATGTGCGAACAACGCCAGCATGTCTCCGTTGTTCTGCAGCCCGCCCCACCAGACGTGGATCTCGCGGCTGCGCACCCTTCGATGACTCGGCACCGTGCGACAGATGATCGCTGACTTGCCGACGAGCGCGAGCTGCTCGATGATCCGCAGGGCCGACACCCGCCGCTCGAGCTTGTCACTGAAGCCGAACATCACCGTGTTGGACTCGATCCCAGCGATTCCATTGGCCTGTGCGACCGCGACGGCACCATCGACGAAGTCATCGACGACGTCGACTTCGGCGAACGCCACGACTCCGAGATCATCCAGATCGGCGTTCAGTTGGGCGGTCCGCTCGCTGACCGATCCCGCGTAGGCGTCCAGCGACCCGACATCGAGTTCGCACACCGTCAGGATGCCCCGGTCCTGAACGAGCCACGAGGCGAATCGTGCCAGATCGGGACGGCGGCGTACATCGCCGGCAAACAGGAGAATGTTGGGTCGCCAGTTCCGGGGGTCGTTGGGCAACCTGCGGAGCTGAATGACGGTCGAACGCACGAGCGACATCATCGCCCCTCTGCGAAGGTCACCCCAAGGGGCGATGAGCGCCCTGCGACGCATCACCAGATAGACGCCGATCTCGACCACCACCGCCACCGCCAGCGCTGCCGGGCTGATCAGGTACATCACCCAGAAACAGGCCGCCGCCCCGGAGAGCGAGATGGCCCAGTGGACCCGCATCGTCGGCCGGTAGGAAGGGTCGGCGGTCAGATTCTCGATGCCCGCCACCAGATTCACCATGCCGTAGGTGGTCAGGAAGAACATCGTCAGCACCGGGGCCACGGCGTTGATCCCCCCGAGCAGCACCGCTCCGAGTGCGACGACGAGCGCGACGAACAGCGGAATGCCCGGACCTCGGATGTTTCCGATCGGCTTCCCCAGCCAGCGCGGGAGGACGCGGTCGGCCACCATCGCCTCGAGCGTGCGGGGGGCAGACAGCACGCTGCCCACTGCGGATGAGAAGATTGCACCCCAGAGTCCGGGAAGGAGGAGGAAACCCGCCGCGCCTGCAACGGTGAACCAAATGAGGTTGTCGGTCCTGAGCGTCTCGGGATCGGCCGCCAGTGCCAAACCGGCGGCCACCAACACGTAGACGGCGAAGCCAACGAGTACGGCGGCGAGAGTCCCACGAGGGATCGACCGGTCAGGACGCTTGAGATCTCCGGACAGGCTGATGCCGGCCAGGATTCCGGTGACGGCAGGGAAGAAGACCGCGAACACGACCCAGAACCCTCCGGGCTCGTCAAAGGCCTTCGCAAGATGAATCGTCTCATGGCTGCCGCCGACGACACCGATCCCCAGCACGACGAGCGAGATCCCGATCGCCGCCATGATCGGGATTTGAAGCCGAAGAGCGAGTCCGGCCCCACGAGCGGCCAACAGCGCCACGATCAACACGACGGCTGCGGCGACGATGTTCTCTGGCACAGCAGGCCAGACGATCTTGAGGCTCTCTGCGAGACCGTAGGCGTACAGCGTCACGGAGAACGCCTGGGCCAGGAACAACGGGATGCCGATCGCGGCCCCGATCTCGACACCGAGGCTCCGCGAGATGATGTAGTAGGCGCCGCCGGCGCCCACCCGCATGTTCGTGCTGACGGCAGAGACCGAGAGTGCGGTTGCCAGCGTCACGAGATTGGCGATCACGATGATGGCGAGCGCCCCCACGAGGCCGACGCTCCCGACGACCCATCCGGTGCGCAGATAGAGGATCACGCCGAGAATCGTCAGGACGGATGGCGTGAAGACACCGATGAACGTGCCCAGCTTCTCGTCTCCGGATCCGCCTCTCAGGGCCGACATCATCCGCTGCACGATTCTCCCTCGGAGGGTCGCGTCAGGCTAGCCCCGATCAGTCACACGGCGATGGGCGGGCGTTTCCGCCCGCCCATCACTCCCGCCGCGCGTGTGGCTACTTGAACCGCAGCACCTGGTACTGCCCGTCCCCGTAGGTCGTGTGACCGGGAGGTATCTCGCCTCTCCCACAGTTGTCGAAAACGGTGACCGAGAATTCGTACTCGGTTGCCTTTGCGAGGTCGAACTGCGTGTCGTCGGCGTTGCCGTTGACCAGCGCACGCTTGAACACGTTGACCCACACGCCATCCTTCCATGTGGCCGCGTGCAAGATGTCTCCGCGACTCCCCTCGGGAACACGAAGGACCCGCTCCGGGACGATTGCCTGGAGTGCAACGTACTCCGCCCAAGCTGCTTCCACGGCGGCCGCGTCGTAGCCTTCGGCGGTCGGATCGGCGACAACGGTCTCGCCGGCGTCGATCTCGGCCTGGGTCAGGACCATGGCGTCGGTCCACGACTCGGGAGCGGTCTCGATGAACTTCGGAGCTTTCTTGTCCGAGTTCCGGTTGTGGCTGTACATGCTCTTGCCGGCATCGCCGCGTCGGCCTGAGTCCTCGAGGTCGTAGCCGTCGTCGAAGTCCTGGTACCAGACGAGTCGCTTGTCATCGACCGCACCAAGGAAGGTTGCTTCACCGGCGCTCAACTCGAAGGCCTCCGAGGCTGCATCGACGGTCAGGTTCCCGTTGTCGGTGGCACTGAACACGCCGACTGCACGGCCGGCCTTGCTGTGCCAAATGTCCATCGTCGAACCTGCCAGGTCGGCGAACTCAGAGGAGCCAGGTACGTTGCCATGGCA
>CBEVHI010000119.1:0-6766 GCA_965549635.1 uncultured bacterium
CTTCCTGATTCGGATCGACATGTGTGGACCATGCGAGATGGAATACGTTGTACTCCGACTCCGGCCGCACATCCAGCATGACCAGTTTCACCTTGTTGTTGTTCATCAACTCGAGCAGTTCGCCGGGATGGATCTGGACCTCGCGGTTTGCGAGGACCTGGTTCTGATCCTCTGCGATCCGATCCCATCGCTGCTCCCAGCCGGGCTGGCCGATGACGGCAGTGATCAAAGCTATCCCGACCATTGCCACAGCCCACACGTACCTGCCCTTCGGAGCAAACTTCGGATCTGCTCCCCCAAAACGCTTCTCGAGCCGTTCCGCAACGAAGATGAGAGCCGTGCCGACGACGGCGACCACCAGCACCACAGTGCCGGTCGACACGCCCAGCCACTCGGGCAGCGTGAAACGTCCCATGTCCCAGCCAAACCAGAACTCCTTGATCGAATCGACCGACTCCCCAAAGGCGAAGATCCCGGTGAAAATGCCGGCCAGATAGAAGAGGCCATCAATGCTGCCCGACCCCGCGGCAGTGAGGGACGTTCCTGGACAGAATCCGCCGACCACGAAGCCGATCCCCATGATGAATCCGCCGACGATCCCCGGCCACAGGAACGTCGGGTCGACGAACACCTGGCGATAGTCGATCAGCCCGATGGAGGAGGAGAAGAACAGCATCGTCATGGCGAAGACCACGGCGCCAAACATGACCTTGAAGACCCGCATGTCCTTGCCGTAGAACTGCGCGGCCAAGTTGGGCGAGTAGCCGAAGCCGGATACCTCGAGGGCGGCACCGAATCCCATCCCGATCAGCAGATAGATCCCGTACGCAACCCACTTGCCGAGGTCTGCTTCGATAGGGAACGGAGCGATTGCAAACACTTGGATCAACATCGCCACCCCCTCAATTCCACATCTTGCGGACGAAGAACGCAATGGCATAGCCACCGGCGAAGAACGCCATCAGGAATGCCCAGCTACCGACCGACAGCGTCGCACTGCCGCTCAGACCTTGCCCTGACGTACACCCTCTGGCGAAGCGGGCGCCAAACCCCATGAGGGTTCCGCCCAAGAATGCAAAGATCCACCGGGTACGAACCGAGATGTGGGGCCCTTTGCCGGTAGCCCACTTGAGGCGGCCGCTCCGCCAAGCAGCGATGAACCCCCCAATCGGTATGCCGAGACCGAGTGCGACGATCCAGAAATCGAGCGCGTTCTTCGATCCACCCGAATACTTCGCCAAGTAGGCCGTCGTGTCGACATGGCCGGGTGCAAAGAAGTCTTCGATCGTGACCCACACACGCTGCAGCGCCCCCGACGCCCCGAGGCCGTTCCCGGTGATGAAGAACGCCAAGAACAGGACGCCGCCAAGGAAGGTCGCGGCGAGATACCAGTTCCACCACGGCTTCTCCGGCCGACGCTTCTTGGCCACTGCCGGTTGAGCGGTTTCAGTGGTCATGTCGAGACCTCCTCGTGAACTTCGATTGATTCCCATCCGGAGATCATCGCCCGGATGGCGGCGAGCGGTGTGGCGCCGGTAGTGGTGAGGTAGACGTGCAGGATGATGAACGCTGAGAACAGCCAGGCACCGAGTGCATGGACCGGCAGAAGGAAACCCAACCCGCCAAGAGCAGCGGTTGCTGCAGGCCATTGCTGAGCGCCCCAGATCATGATCCCGGTAATCATCTGGAGCGGAAGCAGCACATTCAGAATCACCACATAGGTCATCTGCTGCAACGGGTTCATCTTGTGCCGAGCATCCTTTGCAAACGGGTGGTCCTCGCCACGAAAGATGCCTTGCAGGTAGTAGATGGCCTGCCGAACGGCCTGGTCGAAGAATCCCCGCGGCCTCGGGATATAGCTGCGAATCGCACCGCTGGCCACGTGCCACACGATGGACAGCAGAGCGTTGATCACCAGGATCGCTGCCATCACGTTGTGCGTGACGACGAGCTTGGTGAACCCCTGCGTGTCCACGGCGCCCGGCCAGTGGATGATCGAACCGGTGATCGCAAGCAAGATGATCGCGACAGCCTGCAGCCAGTGCCAGAACCGCTCATATGGTTCGTAGATGTGCACGAGCTGGGTCGCGGGTCTGGCCTTCCGCAACTTCCTGCCCAGAACGAACCGGAGGCCACCGTGCAGACTGATACCAAGGAGCGTAAGGACCAGCAGGATCCAACCGAACCAGTCGATCCAGCCACCGGAGTTGCTTCCCAGCACTCCGATGTCCGCGTCCGACGTCGTGGGCTGATACCAGAGCGATCCATCGGCAGCCAGCTCAACGGACCCAGTCGTCTCCGTGTTCGTGTCGGAGACAAAATGGGGCATGACCCCACCGGGCACGTAGGCAGCAAGCTGCATCGAGTCCGTCAGGCGAGAATCCTTGGTGTGACAGGTCTGACAATCCTTGGTGACGAAGTCGCCACCGGTGACGCCGTGCGCGATGGTGTAGGGCTGGATCTCGGCGTCGATTCGTGGATCGGCGAGACCGATGGCCTCGAGGCGGTTCTTGACCGCCGCTTGCTTCTCCTGCGAATCGATCGCCAGCTCCGTGTTGCCCACGACGCCGTCGCCGTTGGCGTCGAACGCCGCCACGATGTCAGACCGGTACTCGTCTCCGTCCAGGAAGGCGGCTTCGAGGTCCACCTGGCGAACGGGACGAGCAGGATCGCCATACACCCAGAACCAGGACGACACGAGGTTGTACGGAGCAAGCCGAACTTCACCCTCCTCACCGATACGCTTGAGGACCACGGGTTCGTAGCCCGTGATCAGGGAAGAGCTATCGCCGAGCGGACCTTCGATGCCTCTGTTGAGTACTGCGGGTGTTCCATCGGTATGGATGACGGTCCAGTCGTACTGCTCGGCTGCCGGCTCGTGCATTTTGGGGATGTGACATGTCTCACAGGCGAGCTGCTCCATGTGGCGCTCTGCGAACGGAAGCCACTCGTGTGCCTTCTCGACCGCGTGACACGACTCACATGACCGCATCGTGTAGTCGAGGTGGGGGGCCAGCGTCCCCTGGGCGCTTCTGCCCTTGGCCAGCTCATGAATCGGTCGGTTCAGATAGTCGCCGAAGCTGGATCGTCGGGCGTCGTAGTCCAGATAGCTGGGTCGTGCCGTCTCCAGGAAGATGGGATTGTTGAGCGAGTGGTGGCAGTCGGTGCAGTTCACCAGTCGCTCTGCGTGGACATCCCATGCTCGATTCAGATCGGCCTTGTCGGCGATGTTCAGGGCAGACTCGGAAATCCGCTGCGCCGAGAACACCTGGCCTGTCGTCAGGGTCTCCCAACCGCCGGTCACAGTTCCCACTTCGTCGAGCGGACGATCGGAGCTGTGCACGACACCGTGGCACATCCCGCAGTTGTCGTTGGAGGGGTCCTGGATCTTGACGTACTGCGCAGCCAGCTTCCCATCGTCGTCGAAGGCCTCCGGGCGCCACTTCCACGTGCGGTCGACCGTCAAGGTCACGATCCCGGTCCCGTCCAGGGTCGCCGTGTTCGCCCACTCGAACTGTCCAGCGGCGAGCGCCCGCATCCTCGAGTCATTGTCCGGCTGTGGAATGTGGCAGAGGAAGCAATTGAGTTCCTCGACTCCGGACGTCGTCCAGTCCCACGGCGTCGATTCACCAGTGACCGGATCAATCACCTGTGTTTCCGGACCGCCCTGGCCGGCGCTCAGACTTGCGAGCGGAGCGCCGGAGCGTGATGTCACAGCGGGACCGCCGCCAGGATGGCGATACCCGAGCGTCTGGATCCAATCTGCAGTGCCGAGATCGAGTCGATCGTCGCCGATCGCTGACAGGTACCGATACGTGATCGGGTTCCACTCACCAAACCAACCGGGGCTGGTGTCCCACGGGCGCCCCGAGGGGCTCAGCCCGGGATCGGTCATCACAGACAGCCCCTGGTCGGCATGGAAGTCATGGCTGGCGATGAAGTCTGTGTCGTGACACTGCCCGCACGTCTCCATCGTGGAGACAGGACCGCCCGAATCGAGCACGTTGACACCGTCCTCGTCCAGCAGCTCGTACTGCGGGTGCACCGGGCTGGCATCGGCAACGGCAGGCGTGCTCGCGGATGAAATGGCGGCAGCAGCCAGCGCAACCGCCACGAAGCCAACGATGATCGCTCTTCGAGCCATCACTTTCCTCCCAGCGCACCAAGTTCCACGCGCCCTCCGGAGAACATCGGGTCACCCGGATAGCCGAGCGCCTCCCAGTCCAGTCTGTTCCCGTCACCGTGACAGTCGTTGCACTGCAGGGCCTTCTCGGCCGGCTGCACCATGTGGGTGATCGGCCACCACATGTCCGTGCGGGTGAACCCAAACTCGCCGCTGTAGTCCAGACCGGTGATGTCTGCTCCCAACTGCATGGCCGTCGGCCAGTCGAAGTCGACCCAGTAGCCGCCCTCGCCGGCCAGCTTCGGCTGGATGAGGATGTTGTTGACGGTGTCGTATGGCTGTTTCGCACGGTGCACCTTGAACGGCCAGATCCTCGATCCGAAGTCGCTGATGTCGCCGTTTGGCTTGTTCAGCGGTGTCGGACCATCGGGGCTGATCGGGTCGCCCAAGAGGTAGCGATCAGCGGTGCCGTTGTTCCAGTAGTACTCGGGCGTCACGTTCGTGTCGTACACGAAGCTGCCCTTGATCTTGAGGTAGGTGTAGTGGTCCTGGGGGCGACTGTCATTGCCGGCGGTCGACCAGTCCCACCACAGTTTGGTCGGGTCCTTCAACGCGTACTCGGGAATGTGGCAGGTCTGACAGGCCACCGCATCGGTATGACCGTTGAGCCGCTCGTCCTCGTGAGGTTTCGAGTCGTGACAGTCGGTGCAGAAGATCTGGTTGCTGGCGTCGAGCGCCACCGAGGTCGCTGATCCCTTGATGTTGTGATCCTGCGTCTTGTGACAGTCGGTGCACACCATGTCGTGTCCACCCATATGCACATCGAGGTTCTCATCCGGGTAGATCAGCGTGTCATCCAGATCCCCGTGCTTGACCCCGTTCCCGCCGCCGCCGTCAAAATGGCACTGACCGCAGTTCCACCGCGAGGGATTCGCGACGCTCTGAGCCGCAACCGTGAGGTCGGAGCCTTCTGCGGGGTTCCCCGACTCGCCCTTGGCGAATGCGTCCGACTGGTTGTGGCACACCAGACAATCGATGTTGTCCTCGTTCGTGAAGTCGAAGTTCTCGTCCGACCATCCGTAGCCGGCATGACAGGTCGTGCACTTCGGCCAGTTCCCCTGGACGCCGAGACAGAAGTTGTTGATCGCGTTCTTCTTGCCCAGTGCCACCGGTTCATCGTGGCCTGCGACCGTCACCGGATCGTTCAGCCACGTGAAGTGCTCGGAGTGGAGCATGTCCTCACCTGCATCCGGGTGACACTCGAGGCAGGCATGCGTAACGTCCTGGCCGGTCTCGTACGGGCCGGGCATGAGTGCCGTGTGGTCGGTGTGCCCCAGTTTCTCAGGGACATGCGTCCACGGGTCGCTTGGCGCGGCAGGACTGCGGAGCGGTACGAAAATGATGATCGGGATGAGAATCACCACGACGATGGCAATGAGACCGATCAGGAAATCGCGTCGAAGAAGCCTCTTCGACGCTTTCTCGTCTGGAACGTGTTCGGGATCCTGGGTCATAAGCGCGACCCCCTCTTCGACGTAGATAATGAGAAGTTGTCGATATCACACTACTACCCCCGGGGGTACCCCAAATCCGCTTCAAGGTCCCATGCGAAAGGGCCGAAAGTCCCAGTGTCCTGAGTCATGGTTCGCGCCGACACGCCGAGCCATTCGGCGCCATCTGGCAAGGAGACAGGGCGAAGACGCACCCTCTGCGGTGCTTTCAAGGACTGACGACGCAGCCGGGGGCGCCGAGGGTCGGAGAGGTTCTGTCCATGACTTGTGACTCGGGATACCTACCCTCCCGCAGCACCATCGACTCCGTAGTATGACTTCGATGCGTCGAATCACCCTGGTAGCACTGTCTCTCACTCTCTCCGCTTGCGCCGGCCTGAGCGCGGTGAATACACCGCCTCCTACTGCCGTCGTTCCCCCCTCTGTCCCCGATACGCCGCAGGTCGGAGTCGTCCTCTACGACGTGTCAGAGTTGGTCGACGAAGTCCGATCGGGCATCGTCACCGTTACCCAGAGTCGGGCCACCATCGACATGTTCCTCCGACAGGAGCTGAGTGAGTCGGGTACCGGCACCGGAATCGTCATCGACAACGAGGGCCACATCCTCACCAACTTCCACGTCATCTCCGGCGCGGATGAGGTGACAGTGGTCGGAGAGGACGCCCGCACCCGCACCGCCAGGGTGATCGGCGGATTCCCGAACGACGATGTGGCGATCCTCAAGGTGAACGACACCGAAGGCCTGCAACCGCTCCCCATGGGCAGGGCCGACTCGATGGACGTCGGGGACCCCGTCGTTGCCATCGGCAACGCGCTCGGCCTGGACAGTTCCTCTCCGACCGTCACCGTTGGCATCCTCTCGGCTGTCGACAGGACGATCCGCACGCAGACAGGACAGCTCACCGGACTCCTGCAAACCGACGCGGCGATCAACCCGGGCAATTCCGGGGGCCCGCTCCTCAATCAGGCAGGCGAGGTGATCGGGATCAACACTGCCATCGCCGGGAACGCTCAGAACATCGGGTTCGCCATCCCGATCGAGACCGCCCTCCCCGATGTGGAACGCATCCTGGAGGGCCTCGGCAAGCCGTTCATCGGTGTCGAGGTCGTGACCAATGGTTCCGAGTACCAA
>CBEVHI010000120.1:0-6725 GCA_965549635.1 uncultured bacterium
AGCCGACAGCCGACAGCCGACGAAGCGTTCCACAGCAAGAGCACACCAAGCAACCCTCTTGCTGTTCGCTGTTCGCTGTTCGCTGTTGGCTGGAAACTGGGCCCTCCGCAGACCACTACTCTGTGCAGGTGGAAAGACCGATGATCCCGGCATCTCGTCTGGCCGATCTCATCGGCGCGGCCGCCGCGGTCACTGGTCAAACCGACCTGGACACGGTTCTGGAGACGGTCGTTACCACCGCCAAAGAACTCACCGGGGCTCCATTCGGCGCGCTGGGTGTTGTCAGCGAGGGCGGACAGCTCATCCAATTCGTGCAATCGGGCGTCCCGGAAGAGATGGCAGAGATGATCGGTGGGCCCCCCCAGGGCAAGGGCCTCCTCGGAGCCGTCACGTGGCAACCCGACCCGATACGACTCAACGACGCCCGGCAGCACCCGCGTGCCACCGGCTTTCCCGAACACCACCCCGAGTTCGCCGGCTTCCTCGGAGCCTCCATCCGCATCGGGGAAGAGGTCTTCGGCAACTTGTATCTCGGAACGATCGAAGGCGGCTTCACCGAACAGGACGAGTCGTTGATCCGGGCACTGGCCCTCATCGCCGGATCTGCGATCTCGACGATCCGACTGCAGGCTCGCCTGCGCAGAGCCGCAGTGCTCGAGGATCGCCAGCGCATCGCCCGTGATCTGCACGACTCGATCATCCAGGATCTGTTCGCGGTTGGCCTCTCCCTCCAAGCACTCTCGGCTCGCGTTCCTGAAGAAGACATGCGTGCGAGTCTCGAGGAGGCAGCTTCCCACCTCGACACCTCGATCACATCTCTGCGTCGGTTCATCTTCGACCTCCGCCCTCCGCAGTCCGGCGGACGCAACCTCAAGGACGAGCTGTCAGAGCTCCTCGGACGCCTGGCCGTCCCGTATGAGGCCAGCGTCGGGATCGGCGTGACCGGACAGGTCGACGACCTCCCCGCCGAGCTGATCGAAGATGTCTTGCAGATCGTCAGAGAGGCCGCGAGCAACGCTCTGCGGCACTCGGAGGCAGACGTCGTCAGCGTCTCGGTGAGCAGAGGAGTCGATCGCCTGGTTCTGACCGTCACCGATCACGGAAAGGGATTCGACTTCGAAACCGTCACCCTGGGCATGGGCTTGGAGAACATCCGCAGCCGAGCGGATGCCGTCGGCGGTGATGCCGACATCTCCAGCAAACCCGGAGAGGGGACAACGGTCCGGGTGGTCCTCCCCCTCTAGCTGCAACACCGAGACCATGCTGCGACCGGCTTTGGGAGTCGAAGATGTCCCCACACTTCTCGAGGTTGGGTACGCTTACGGTGAACCTCTCCAAAGGACGCCATGATTCTCGATGAGCAATCCCAACAAACGGTCCTCCCAAGGCTCCGCCGTATCGAAGGGCAGGTCGCAGGCATCATCCGGATGATCGAAGACGGGCGAGAGTGCACCGAGATCGTCACCCAGGTCGCCGCCGCGTCGAAAGCCCTCGACAAAGTCGGTTTCAAGCTTCTGGCCGCGAATCTTGCCCGTTGTATCCTCGATGAAGGGGAGTTCGACGACACCGCCTCGCTCGAGAAGCTCTTCATGACCCTCGCCTGAGGCATCCCGGGTGTCCATCGTCGTCGATGCTCGCGGGTCGTTTTGTCCAGGACCGCTGATGGAGTTGATCGCCGCCATTCGAGAGGCAGGACCCGGCGATACCATCGAACTGCTGAGCACGGAGGATGATTCGAAGCGAGACGTCCCAATCTGGGTGCACAACGCCAGGCACACCCTCGTCGGGATCGAGGATCTCGAAGGGTTCACAAAGCTGACAGTCCGCGTCGAACTCTGAACCGGCCGGCTCTCCAGCGCCCCGATCAGCGCCCAGCACCGCGGCGCTATCCTGGCCCGTGACTCAGCCGGCTTGACCGGGACGAATCGACCCGGAGAGGCGGCTGAGAGACTGCACGACGAGGAGGCCAGGACGTGGAGCACGAAGTTGCGACACTCGACGGCAATGAGGCGGCTGCCTACATAGCCCACCGGACGAACGAAGTCATCGCCATCTACCCGATCACGCCATCGTCACCGATGGGCGAGCATGCCGATGCATGGTCCGCCAGGGGTCAAACGAACATCTGGGGTGAGATCCCTGAAGTCGTCGAGATGCAGAGCGAAGGGGGCGCGTCCGGTGCCGTCCACGGTTCGCTGCAGGGCGGCGCGCTCACCACTACGTTCACGGCGTCGCAGGGCCTCCTGCTCATGATCCCGAACATGTTCAAGATCGCCGGCGAACTCCTCCCTTCCGTCTTCCACGTCGCAGCCCGTTCCGTGGCGACCCACGCCCTCTCGATTTTCGGAGATCACAGCGACGTGATGGCCACGAGAGGCACGGGATTCGGCTTGATGGCATCTGCATCCATCCAGGAAGTGCACGACTTCGCGTTGATCTCTCAGGCCGCCACGCTGGCATCTCGCGTTCCCATCGTTCACTTCTTCGACGGGTTCCGGACCTCTCACGAGATCAACAAGATCGAGATCATCCCCGACGAGATCATCCGAAAGATGATCGACAACGATCTCGTGCGCGCCCATCACCAGCGCCGCCTGAACCCCGAACACCCGGTGCTTCGAGGGTCGGCACAGAACCCCGACGTGTTCTTCCAGGCGCGAGAGGCCGCCAACCCGTTCTACATCGAGGCTCCAGATCACATGCAAGGAGCGATGGACCGTTTCGCGGAGCTCACAGGCCGCTCCTACCACCTCTTCGACTACTTCGGCGCTCCGGACGCCGAACGCGTCATCGTCTTGATGGGGTCCGGTGTCGGCGCAGTCCGGGAGACCGTCGACACGCTCACCGCGTCCGGCGAGAAGGTCGGAGTCGTCGCCGTTCGGGTCTATCGCCCCTTCTCGCCCGCCGCACTCGTAGCCGCGCTCCCGGGGACCACCAAGACGATCGCGGTCCTCGACCGGACCAAGGAGCCGGGAGGACCCGGCGAGCCCCTCTATGTCGATGTCGTCACCGGACTCGCAGAAGAGCAAGCTGCCGGCCGGACCGCATGGGACCAGATGCCGAGGATCATCGGTGGCCGGTACGGCCTGTCCTCGAAGGAGTTCTCACCGGCGATGGTCGCCGGCATCTTCGAAGAGATGACCAAGGACGACCCGAAGAATCACTTCACTGTTGGAATCGTCGACGATGTCACGGGAACCAGCCTGTCGGTCGTGGAAGGGTTCGACACCGAACCGGAGAGCCGCATCAAGGCTGTCTTCTTCGGGCTTGGGAGCGACGGCACTGTCGGCGCCTCCAAGAACTCGGTGAAGATCATCGGCCACAACACCCCGTTGCATGCCCAGGGCTACTTCGTGTACGACTCTCGCAAGGCCGGTTCGGTGACCGTCTCACACCTCCGGTTCGACGAAAACCCAATCCAGTCGACCTATCTGATCGACCGCGCCAACTTCGTCGGTTGCCACCAGTTCGTCTTTCTGGAGAAGATGGGGGTGCTGGATCTTGCCGCCGACGGAGCGACGTTCCTGCTGAACAGCCCGTACGGACCAGATGAGGTGTGGGACCACATCCCCGTGGAAGTCCAACGTCAGGTCATCGACAAACACCTGACCTTCTACGTCGTCGACGGCTATTCGGTCGCCCGCGATGCCGGCATGCCTGGGCGGATCAACACCGTGCTGCAGACATGCTTCTTTGCGCTTTCAGGCATCCTTCCCCGTGATGAAGCCATCGCTGAGATCAAGAACGCCATCGCCAAGACCTACGGCAAGTTCGGCGAATCGGTGCTGGAGAAGAACTATGCCGCGGTCGACGGCGCACTCGACGCTCTCCACGAGGTGCAGGTGCCGGCCGAAGCAACGTCGGCTATGCGGATGCGTCGTCCCGTGGCGGAACAGGCTCCCGACTTCGTTCAGCGGGTCACCTCACTCATGCTCGAAGGCAAGGGTGATCTGCTGCCGGTCAGCGCCATGCCGGTCGACGGGACGTTCCCGACCAACACGACGCGATGGGAGAAGCGCAACATCGCCGAGGAGATCCCGATCTGGGACCCCGACATCTGCATCGACTGTGCGAAGTGTGCGCTCGTGTGCCCCCACGCGGCGATCCGGATGAAGGTGTACGACCCGGTCTTCCTCGAGGACGCCCCGGTTGGTTTCAAGTCCAAGGAATGGCGAAGCCGCGACCTGCCTGGCATGAATATGACGATCCAGGTTGCTCCGGAGGACTGCACCGGATGCGGCGTGTGCGTCGACGTCTGCCCCGCCAAGTCGAAGGAGATCGTCCGGCACAAGTCGATCAACATGCGTTCGCATCTCGAGCATGTCGACGACGAGAAGGTCAACTTCGGGTTCTTCCTCGACATCCCTGAGATGGATCGAACCAAGGTGAAGACCGACACGGTCAAGGGCGCGATGATGCTCCAGCCGCTGTTCGAGTTCTCCGGGGCTTGCGCAGGCTGCGGCGAAACGCCGTACATCAAACTGCTGACGCAGCTGTTCGGTGACCGAACGGTCATTGCCAACGCAACCGGCTGCTCGTCGATCTACGGAGGGAACCTGCCGACCACCCCGTACGCTCAGAACGGAGATGGCCGCGGTCCAGCGTGGGCAAACTCGCTGTTCGAGGACAACGCTGAATACGGGATGGGAATGCGACTTGCTCTCGACGCCGAGGTCTCGCAGGCCAGATCCCTCGTTCACAAGATGACCAAGGAGATCGGACTCGAGTTGGCCCATGGACTCCTCGATGCCGACCAATCCGACGAGGCGGGCATCGCTACCCAACGGGTGCGAGTGGCACAGCTCAAGGAGCGTCTCGCGACGATGGACTCCGAGGAAGCCAAGACGCTCTCCGTCGTCGCCGACTCCCTCGTCACCCAAAGTGTCTGGATCATCGGTGGTGACGGATGGGCGTACGACATCGGATTCGGAGGTCTCGACCACGTCCTCGCCTCAGGACGCAACGTCAACGTGCTGGTTCTCGACACAGAGGTCTACTCCAACACCGGCGGACAAGCCTCGAAGGCGACCCCTACGGGAGCTGTTGCCAAGTTCGCGGCGTCGGGCAAGTCGGTCGGCAAGAAGGACCTCGGCATGATTGCCATGCAGTACGGCAACATCTACGTCGCCCAGATAGCGATCGGGGCGAACAACGTGCAGTCGGTCAAGGCATTCAAGGAGGCCGAGGCGTTCGACGGCCCCTCGATCATCATCGCCTACAGCCAGTGCATCGCCCACGGCATCGACATGGCAGGCGGGATGTCCCACCAGAGCGAGGCCGTCAACAGTGGGTTCTGGCCGCTCTTCCGTTTTGATCCGAGGAAGGCCGACCACCGCCCGTTCAAGCTCGATAGCAAGAAGCCGAGCATTCCGTTCGAAGAGTTCGCAGACAAGGAAGCCCGCTTCGCCATGCTCAGGCGTACCAATCCGGACAGGGCGAAGCTGCTATTCGGGATGGCGCAAGAGCAGATCGAGGACCGCTGGTCGTACTACGAGCAGCTTTCCGGAATCGAGCGCAACTTCCCTGAAGACGAGGAGGCGGGAGTATGAGCGTCGATCTGAGTACGAGCTATTTGGGACTCGATCTCGCACACCCGATCGTCCCATCGGCTTCACCGATGACCGGCAAGCTGGAGAATCTGCAACGTCTGGAGGCGGCCGGGGCTTCCGCGGTCGTCCTCCCTTCGCTGTTCGAAGAGCAGATCGAGCATGAGGAAGCGGAGATTCAGCGACTGGCAGAGTTCGCTTCCGAGAGCTTCGCAGAAGCCACGTTCGGGTACTTCCCCAGCCTGGATGACTACAACACGGGTCCAGGCTCGTATCTGAATCTCGTGCGTGACGCCAAGGCTGCGTTGAACATCCCCGTGATCGCCAGCCTCAACGGTTCATCGACAGGTGGCTGGGTCGCGTATGCCAAGAAGATCCAGAGTGCGGGCGCCGACGCCCTCGAGCTCAACATCTACTTCGTGCCCGGCGATCCAGCTCAGTCCGGATCGGTGGTCGAACAGCGCTATCTCGAACTCATCGAGCAGTGCCAGACCTCGGTGTCGATACCCGTCGCGGTGAAGATCGGGCCCTACTTCAGCTCCGTGGGCAACATGGCGACGCGCATTGTCGATGCCGGCGCAGCCGGACTGGTGCTCTTCAACCGCTACCTGATGCCGGACGTGGACCTCGAAGAGCTGAGTGTCACACCGGCGCTGAAGCTTTCGGAGCCGTCGGAGCTGCGCCTGTCCCTGCGGTGGATCGCCCTCTTGCACGGCAAGGTGAATGCCTCCCTCGCCCTGTCGAGCGGCGTGCACAGTGCCCAAGACGCGCTGAAAGGGCTCCTGGCGGGCGCGGACGTCACGATGATGACTTCGGCGCTGCTGCAACACGGACCCGAGTATCTGACCACCGTCCTCGATGAATTCAAGGGCTGGCTCGATGAGCACGAGTACGTCTCTGTCGAGCAGGCAAAAGGGTCGCTCAGCGAAGGGGCTGCTCCCGACCCTGAGGCGTTCTCACGGTCCAACTACATGAAGACGCTGATCAGCTACACGGGCCCGGCGGTCTGAGAAGAGCCAGTCTCCAGCTGACAGCGAACAGCGAACAGCGAACAGCTACCAGCTACCAGCTTCCAGCCAGAGTTGCTCGACGTCTTCCTGGTGGGGAACGGTTTGCTGGCTGTTGACTGCTGGCTACTCGTCTTCACGCCCCTGGGTGGACGTGTCCGGATCGGATCGC
>CBEVHI010000121.1:0-6641 GCA_965549635.1 uncultured bacterium
TCCTGTTGTGGGCGCTAGAGGATTTGAACCTCTGACCTCTTCCGCGTCAGGGAAGCGCTCTCCCCCTGAGCTAAGCGCCCGGGAGCGGGGAGTATACCCCTCTCGGGGCATCATCCAGAGGCGACGACCGGAATCGAACCGGTGTACCGGGTTTTGCAGACCCGTGCCTAAACCACTCGGCCACGTCGCCGTGCCCTCAGCGACAGTCCGGGGCGACGAATCGCCGCCCCGATGGAGCGGAAGACGGGGCTCGAACCCGCGACCTCAACCTTGGCAAGGTTGCGCTCTACCAACTGAGCTACTTCCGCGTGGGCCGACAGTGTAGCGGTTCACCTGACCCTCACCTCCCCGTCGAACCGAACCCTCCGGCTCCCCGCTGGGAGTCGGGAAGCGTCTCCACTTCGACCAACTCCGTGACAGAAACCGGGACGATCACCAGCTGGGCGATCCGCTCACCTCGCTCTATTGGCACTGGTTCGGCTCCGTGGTTGATGAGGATCACCTTCACCTCGCCTCGATAGCCGGCGTCGATCAGTCCGGGCCCGTTGGCGACGCCGATGCCGTGGCGGGCAGCCAGCCCGCTTCGCGGGACGACGAGGCCGGCGAAACCTTCAGGGATCGCAACCGCAATCCCCGTGGGGACCAGCGAACGCTCCCCTGGTGCCAGCGTCACACGCTCGCGCGCCCACAGGTCCACCCCCGCATCTCCCGGATGGGCGCGTCGAGGAACGGGTAGTTCCCTATCCAGTCTCGTGAAGCTAACCTGCATATTGAGTAAGGGCTTTCAGCGGGCGGAGGCGCACAACGGAGCGCCACGTGCCATATGCCTACTGTACAAGCTGCCAGGCCCAGGTTCCCACCCAGGCTGGGCTGTGCCCTGAAGGACACCCCCTTCCAAAGAGGCGCGGCGGCAAACATCGAGCCCCGACCAACCGACGACCGCTGCGCTCACCCCGCCCCGCAATTGCTCCGGTGCGACCGCGTCCGGCGGCGCCCCTTGGCTCCCCCATCGCCTACGACTCGACCCTCATCGAGATGTTCGGCTTCTCCGAGACACCTCCCCTGACGACTCGAAGCGCCACCGCCGTTCTCCCCCACACCCAGTCCGAGACGGTCCCCGGCCTGCCAACACTCAAGGAGATGCGCCGATCTACCGACACCGCGCCCGAAACCGGGGCGTTGGTCACACGACTCTGGGATGCAACCGAGACACTCACACCCAACGCAGACTGGGAGCCCGAGGCGTTCGACGCGCTGGCGACGTCGCAGCGTACGTTCCGATGGCCGATCATCATCGCGGCCGTCGTCGTCCTGATCGGCGGTCTGTCGGTCATCCGTTGGGCAAGCGCCATGCCGGAGCGTGCCACCGCGACCGCAAGCGCCGACTACTTGGCTGCAGCGACGCAACTGGAGGCCGACCTCGGTGAGGCACGCGACACGATCTCGGTCATCACCGATCTCAACGCCACCACCTCCCAGCTCTCCGACGCCGCTGTCTCCCTGTCGACCCTCGATGCCGACGCGCGAAACCTCTTCGACACCGCAGCCGAGCCCCTCCCGTCGATGCTGCCACTCGTGTCTCGCTCCTCCCTCGAAGCTCTCACACCGACACGACGCGCCATGGCGAACGCCTCGGAGATCGGTCTCACCCTCGAGCGCCGTCTGGGGGACGCCTTGAGCTATCGCCTCGCATTCTCCAAAGCGTTCCGCCTCCCGCAACTCGTCACCGCTGCATCGCCAGAAGAGATCTCACCGATCGGGGTGGCACTGGGGCTGGCGGCCTCGGATACACGAGCCGCGATCGAAGCGCTCCCCGATGAGCCCTTCTTCGCAGATCACCTCGCGGCCGTCCGGCAGCTCGAGCTGCGCCTGGATGACTGGCAGGTCGAATACCTCGGAGCACTTCGCAGCGGCGACGAGACGGCCGCTGCTGCTCTCGTCGTCGAGATTCGCCAGAGGGTCGCGGCCGTCCAGCAAGGAGTCCAAGCTCCCCTTGCGACGCTGCAGGATTGGGCGCACGCACAGCTCTCCGCACTCCAGGCCCAACTGGGAAGCATCCAAAGTCGACTTGATTGAGGATCAACCGTCGCGACGCTGCAGCTCGACCATCTCGCGGGCGAAGTCACCGGCTGCTGCGAACTCCTTGTAGACGCTGGCGAAGCGCAGATACGCCACATGGTCGAGCTCGGCCAGATGTTCGAGCACGGCCCGACCGATGTCGTCCGAAGACACCACCCGACCCTGAGCTCGAGCGCCGTCCCGAATCTGGCCGAGCATCGCTTCCAGCACTTTGGTCTCGACCGGCCGGTCGGCGAGCGCGCTCTTGAGACCCGTTCGTACCTTGTCGATCTCGAAAGGCTCGAGACGCCCGTCGCGTTTGCGCACGATCAGAGGGATATCGGCACGCTCATAGGTCGTGAAGCGGTTCCCACACGACGTACACTCTCGACGCCGGCGTATCGCCGCGCCCTCCTCGACGGGCCGGCTGTCGATCACCCTCGTGTGCTCCGAAGTACAGAATGGACACTCCATGTCCGTACCAGGGTACCCGCGCACCGGCGTCTCGGGGGCTGCCATGGCCCGCTCGAGCGGTCCTCAGCGAGCGATGGGGACGATCAAGACGTCGCCCGGGTAGATCGTCGTTCCCTCGAGATCATTCAACCGCCGGATGTCGGCCACCGTCACTCGAACGTCGCCGCCGGCCGGAGTCACCGATCCGGCGATGGTCCACAGGGTCTCCCCTGCGGCGATGACGTGCTGCGCCGTCGGCACCACCTGGTTCTGGGCACCCACCGCCGATGCGAGCAGGAGGAAGAAGACCACGACCGCTATGAGGAGAACCGCAGCCCTGTGAAGGGTGTTGGTGCGTGCCGTCATGTCGCCTTCCTCCTGGACTCGCCGGGTGGTGGACCACCTACTGCCACCGTACGGGGTGGGTGGGACAGATTCCGAACCCGCTACCGAACAGGTGTTCGATCGTCAGTATACCGAACACACGTTCGCCGTCAAGGGCGAACATATGTTTGGATCGTCATCGATGCGGAGCTAGGGTGGGAACGTACGTTCGAGGAGGAGCAGCGTATGCAGGACCTGACCGACCGACAACGGGAGATTCTCGACCTCATTCGAACGACGGTCGCCGATCGCGGCTACCCACCGTCGGTGCGAGAGATCGGCGACGTCCTTGGTCTCCGCTCCCCCTCGACGGTACACAGCCATCTCTCTTCTTTGGTACGCGCCGGGTATCTGCGTCGGGATCCTTCCAAGCCCCGAGCCATCGAAGTCGTCGACCATGGCCGTTCGACGCTGCACCGCTCGACCACCCGCGATGTTCCCCTCGTCGGCCGGATCGCCGCCGGCGCTCCCGTTCTCGCCGAGGAACAGATCGAAGAAGTGCTCACCCTCCCCACCGAGTTCACCGGCCAGGGGCCCGTCTTTCTGCTGAGGGTCAGCGGCGACTCGATGACCGATGCCGGCATTCTCGATGGTGACTACGTCGTGATCCGTAGCCAGAACGTCGCCAACAACGGCGAGATCGTCGCAGCGCTGGTCGACGGTGAGGAGGCCACGGTCAAGCGGTTCGCGCGTCGTGACGGCAGCATCGTTCTGATCCCCGAGAACCCGGCCTACTCGGAGATGGTGTTCACCGAGGGAGTCCAAATCCTCGGCAAGGTCGTAGCCGTCCTCCGCAGCGTCCTCTGACCACTAGATCGCGTAGCGTCGCAGACGGTCGGCCTCACCTCGAGCGAGACGAACCCGCAGACGCACCCCGTCCGGCCGGTACTCCTCTTCGAGGATGTCCGCCACCCGGTGGAGTCGTTCCACCTCCGGCCCGAACGGCACGACGACCTCAAGTTCGGAGAACCGACTGGAGAGCTGATCCCACAGCAGCTCGGTGAGCTCATCGATCCCCTCACCGGTCAACGACGACAGCACACATGCACCTTCATTGCTCTCCAGGAAGCGGTCACGCTGAACGCTGGTGGCGACATCAGCCTTCGTGCCAACCAGGATCTCCGGGAGGGAGGCCGCCCCGATCTCGTCCAGGACTCCGCGCACCGCGCCGATCTGAGCCGCCGGATCATCGCCGGTGAGATCCACCAGGTGCACCAGGAGGTCAGACTCTGCGACCAGCTCCAGTGTCGATCGAAACGCTTCGACGAGCTGGTGGGGAAGCCGTCGCACGAAACCGACGGTGTCGGTGACCAGGAGCTCTCTCCCGCCTGGCAACGTGCAGCGTCTCGTCGTCGGATCGAGCGTCGCAAAGAGCTGATCGCGCACGTCGACCGAGGATCCGGTGAGCGCGTTCAGCAGGCTCGACTTTCCGGCGTTCGTGTATCCCACGAGTGACACCACCGGCACCGGTCGGCTCATGCGCTGCTCGCGTTTGACCAACCGGGTTCGCTCGACGTCGGCCAGGTCTCTGCGCAGCTTGGAGACCTTTCTCAGAATCCGTCGTCGATCTGTCTCGAGTTGGGTTTCTCCGGGGCCTCTCGTTCCGATTCCGCCGCCGAGACGCGAGAGCTCCACGCCTCTCCCCCGCAACCGCGGCAACAGATACTGCAGTTGGGCGAGTTCCACCTGGAGGCGCCCCTCACTGCTGTCTGCGTGCAAGGCGAAGATGTCGAGGATCAAGGCGGTGCGGTCCAGCACTCGCACGCCCAGTGCTTCACTGAGGTTTCGTTCTTGCGCCGGACTGATCTCCTCGTCGAAGATCACCACGTCGACCGCTTCGGCCTCCACCAGGTCGCGCACCTCGGACAGCTTGCCCGCTCCCATGAGCGTTGCGGGGTCGAGGCGCTCGCGACGCTGCGCCACCTTGCCGACCACCATGGCTCCTGCGGTAGCAGCCAGCCGGCCCAGCTCGTTCAGCGAGGCATCCCCTTCGCTCCGTGTGGAAACCGAGACGAGAAGAGCTCGTTCAGCCACGCCACTCACCCTCGTAGACGAACTTCGCAGGACCGGAGATCCACACGGTGTCGTCGTTCAGGAACACACGCAAGTCTCCGCCCGGCAGTCGCACCGTCGTCTCTGCACCTACCAGACCGTCGGCGCGGGCGGCCGCGACCGCGGCCGCGGCACCTGTCCCACAGGCGAGCGTTTCGCCCACTCCCCTCTCCCACACGCGCAGCTCGACAAGCTCCGGTGAGCGGACCGACAGGAACTCCACGTTGGCACCCTGCTCGAACGCCGCCTCGATCTGCGGTCCGACCGTCGCAACCGGAGCCCGAGCGGGGTCCTCCACTTGCAGCACCGCATGAGGGTTGCCGACGGTGACCTCTCGAACGAGGTGCCCGGCAACGTGGCGCTTGTCCTCAGCGGCTCGTGCCGTGCCCAACTCCACGGTGATCTCGTCGTCGCCGACCTCGACCCTTCGTGTTCCGACCGATGTCACCACATTGAAGTCGGGTCGGGCAACGAAGGCCCGATCTCGCGCGAAGGCGGCCACGCAGCGGAGTCCGTTCCCGCACAGTTCGGCAGCGGAGCCGTCGGCGTTCCAGTACTCCATTCGCACGCGCTCCGAGTCGATCGGGGACACCACCAGGACCCCATCGGCCCCGACCCCCCGTCGACGGTCGCATAGCGACCGAACCAAGTCGGCGTCGATGGTCCGTGGCCCTTCCAGAACGACGAAGTCGTTGCCCAGGCCCTCCATCTTCGTGAACTTCACTCGTATGCCTCCTCGAGCGCCGACCGAACCGTGCGGTATCGGTCGTCGGGATCGTCACTCCACGGTACCCAGACGATTCTTGGATCGCGGCGGAAATACGTCCGCTGATGCTTGGCGAGCCTGAGCGTGGCTCGCACCGCCGAGTTCGCCGCTTCTTCGATCTGCCGATCGCCCCTGACCACCGGGAGGAGCTCCTTGTAGCCGACCGCCTGGCGCGCCGTTCGCCCCAGTCGCGGAGCGAGCCCTGCTACCTCGTCGAGCAGACCGCTCTCGATCATGATGTCAAGACGCTTCTCGACGCGTCCGGCGAGCAGGGGACCCGGATCGAGACCGACTGCAGCGAATCGGTATTCGGCTCGATAGGACCGCAGGGCAGCAGCCTCCTCGGTCATCGAGCGCGCAGATGGCGTCGCCCCGGTCAGCCGGTGAATCTCCAGAGCGCGAACCACCCTCCGCGGGTTGGCGATGTCGACATGGGCTGCCGCGTCTGGATCCGCGGCCAGCAGGCCGGCCACGGCGGCCTCATGGTCGAGCGACTCGAGCTCACGGCGAAGTTCGGGATCGGAAGGCGGGAACGTCATCGGATCGACGACGGCACGAAAGTGCAGTCCTGAGCCGCCCACGATCACCACCCTGTCCACTTGTCCGAGGATCTCCCGCGCGGCCGTCTGGAACTCCGCGACGCTGAACTCGTCTTCGGGATCGACGAGGTCGAGCATGTGGTGGGGGACGCGTCTGCGCTGTTCGGCAGTGGCTTTTGCGGTACCGATGTTCATGCCCCGATACACCTGCATCGAGTCGACCGAGAGGATGTGTGCACCGATCTCTTCAGCGAGGCGGAGGGCCGCCTCGCTCTTGCCCGACGCCGTGGGGCCGAGGACAGCCAGGATCAGCGTACGACCCCCACCAGGTGATGTTGAGCAGCTTCGGTGATCTCGACGTCGAGGAACTCCCCCGCCGGATACTGCCC
>CBEVHI010000122.1:0-6631 GCA_965549635.1 uncultured bacterium
TGACCATCGTCGTCGAACTTGCCGGCGAGGCCGTTGCCTATCCCGTGCAGGATTTGCGGGAGGTGGGCGTTGTCAACGATGTCGTTGCCGGCGTCGACATCGCGGTCGTGATCGATCCGACCGACCCTGACCGCTGGTCTGTGTTCGCGCGCCGTGTCGGAGACCAGACTCTGAATCTGCGCATCGCCGGCGGCGAGCTGAGGGATGCGCAGACGGACACCGTCTGGGATCCGTTGCGCGGGCTCGGGGAGAGCGGCCCGCTGGAAGGCGAGGCGCTCGCACTTCTGCCTGGATTCACCTCGTTCGAAAGGGACTTCCACACCTTCTGGCCCGAAGGGCGCGTGTGGACCGCGTCTGGACGCTCATCCGGCACCTGAACCGGGTGGAGCTAAGGATCGCCCGCGATTCTGTCGATAGAGGTGCAACCGCGACCTCGTGAGGAACCAACGTGAGACCGATGCAGCTTGATGACTCGTCCGCTTCCGGACACTCGTTCCCCGACGAGGTGGGGAGGATCGCTCACACGCTCCAGTCGGTAGCAGATCAACTGGACCTTCGTCTCCGTGAGATCGAGACTCTCGACAAGATCACGGCGATGATCAACGAAGGGCTGCTCCTCGACGACATTCTCGACAGAGTCTATGAGAGCTTCCGCGGCGTCATACCGTACAACCGGATCGGGTTTTCTCTCATCGAAGGCGACCGGGTCGTCGCCAGGTGGGCGAGATCCGATAGAGCCATGGCTCTTGGTGCCGGCTACTCGGCTCCCCTGGACGGAAGCAGCCTTCAGCGCATCGTCGAAACGGGACGACCTCGCATCATCAACGACCTTCCAACCTACTTCGCGCAGAAGCCGACGTCCGATTCCACAGCGTTGATCCTCGAGGAAGGCATTCAGTCTTCGCTGACCTGTCCGCTCACGGTCGACGGAGCAGCAGTCGGGTTCATGTACTTCTCCAGCGTTGCCCGCAACGCCTATACGGAGGACCACGTTGAGATCTTCTCTCGCATCGCCTCGCAGCTGTCGACGATCGTCGAGCGTGGACGCATGATGTCCGAGCTGGCGTCTCGCAATGAAGCTATCGAGGAGCAGAACAGAGAGTTGAAGCTTCTGAACGAAACCAAGGATCGGTTCCTGGGGATGGCTGCGCACGACCTGCGCAACCCGGTGGCGAGTGTGCTGATGGCAGCCGACTATCTCGCGGGTTCCATCGAGGAGGAACATCGCACTTTCGTGCGGGACATCGCCCAGCAGGCGAAGTACATGCTCGGGTTGATCAACGATCTGCTCGACGTTTCCCAGATCGAATCGGGTGTTCTCGAACTGGAGCGACAGGAAGTGCCTCTCGGTGAGTTCCTCACATCCGAAGTGCAACGGCACGCCAAGCTGGCGGAGAGCAAAGGCACCACGATCAAGCTTCACCCGACCAACGGGGCACTCGTATCGGCCGACCCGCTCAGGCTTCGCCAGGTCGTGGACAACCTGATCTCCAACGCGGTCAAGTACTCGCCGGCAGGCAGCACCGTGAACGTGTCCGTGGAAAGGGCAGCCCGTTCATGGACGGTGCAAGTGCAAGATGAAGGACCGGGCATCGATTCTGCGGAGAAGGCGCGGCTGTTCAGCTACTTCGGCACGCTGTCGAACAAGCCAACCGGAGGAGAGTCGAGCACCGGTCTGGGCATGGCGATCAGTCGCCGAATCGTCGAGGCGCACGGCGGCGAAATCGGTCTGGAGCCACACCCGGACGGCGGGAGCATCTTCTGGTTCACCCTGCCTCGCGAAGAGCCCCTGGCCCGTAAGGACTAGCGTCCTTCTCGATGGAAGAGGCCCGATCCCGGGCGCTGCGGACCATCCTGGCATTCGGAGTTGTCAGTCTGTTCGCTGACGTCGTCTATGAGGGCGCACGAAGTGTGCTTGGCCCCTTCCTCGCCACCCTCGGAGCCTCCGCCGCGACCGTTGCGCTCATCGCCGGAATCGGCGAGTTTGTCGGCTACGGCCTGCGTGCCATCGCGGGCCTGGTAGCGGATCGGACAGGAAAGCGCTGGGCGCTGACCATCGGAGGCTACGGACTGGCGATGGTGGCCGTTCCCCTGCTCGGCTGGGTAGGCAGAGTCGACCTCGCTCTGGCTCTCGTCGTCGCGGAGAGGCTGGGGAAAGCACTTCGCACCCCGGCGCGCGACACGCTGCTCTCGGTGGCGACCGAGCCATTGGGGCACGGGTGGGGTTTCGGTCTGCACGAGGCCCTCGACCAAACCGGTGCCGTGCTCGGTCCGCTTCTGCTCGCCGCGGCGTTGAGTGCCCGAAACGGCGACTACCGGTTCGCCTTCACGATCCTGGCGGTGCCGGCTGTGCTGGTGATCATCATGCTGGTCTGGGTGCGAAAACGCGTCCCGGAACCTCCGAGCGCCGGGGCCTCTCCTCCATTGCGCCTGGTCAACGGCACGGTCCGCCGGTACTTCGTGTTTGCAGCCTTCACCGCGCTGGGACTCGCCCCGTTTCCACTGATCGCCTTTCACCTGACCACCAGCGGGCGTTTCTCGGATGCTCAGGTGCCGTTGCTGTTCGCCGCGGCAATGGCCGTGGATGCGATTGTTGCCCTGATTGCCGGCAAGGCCTACGACCGTCGGGGGTTCGTCGCCCTGGTCGGAGCGCCGCTCGGATTCGGTGCTGCCGTACTGGTCTTCGCAACGGGATTGCCTCTGATCTGGATCGGTGGTCTGATGTGGGGGGCGGCGATGGGGGTCGCGGAGTCGAGCTTGCGGGCCGCGGTCGCCGACCTGTCTGCGCCTGAACGGCGCGCCACCGCATACGGGGCTTTCACCGCCGTATACGGGGTCGCGCTCCTCGTCGGTGCCGCCGTCATGGGTCGACTGTACGAGCTGTCGACAGTGGCCGTGACGGTGTTCGTCCTAGCCGCCGAACTGCTTGCTGTGGTCGCCCTTCGGTCGGTGGTCCGCTCAACCTGAGAAGGCGGCGAACATCTGTCGGTCGAGCGTGTCCAGGTCGTGGACCGCGATCCCGCCCTGGGTGACCGTGTAGATGCTGTCTCCGATCACCATCGTACGGACCGGAGCCCACCGCCACGGCTGGAGACGCTCTGCCTCTTTGTTCGGAATCGCCCCTCCGTCATAGGCCCGCAGGATCTTCTCGAACCTCAGATGCTTGCCTTCCACGCGTACGGCCAGGACTCCGGTGTCGTAGAAGTCGGATCCCCAACCTTCGTACGGGGCGAGAACGAGTCCGTTCCAGTAGGTGAACGCATGGTGGTCGTTCTCGGCCTGCGAGTACCCGCCATCCATGGCCACCTGGTCGAGCCGGGAAGGATGGGCAGGGTCGGACACGTCGAACAACGAGAGCTGGGTTCCTTTCGTCCTGCCGGTCTTGTCTGCGTCCTGTCCGAGGCCGAGGAGCAGACCGTCGCCGACAGGGTGCAGGTACGCCGAGTAGCCGAGGATCTTCAGTTCGCCCGCAACCTTGGGTCGTGTCGGGTTGGACAGATCGATCACATACAGGGGGTCGGTCTGACGGAAAGTCACCACGTATCCGACGTCATTGATGAATCGCACACCGAAGATCCGTTCGCCCTCTCCGAGACCACCGACCATGCCCACTTCAGCGAGTCGGTCGCCTTCGAGTTGCAGGATCGTCACGAGACTCTCGGACTCGTTCGACCACCACCAACCATCGGGGGCGGTCGTGCTCGCCACTCGCAGCGACCCGTCGTACTCGTCCATGGAGAACTGGTTGAGGAGGAATCCGGTGACCGATCCGCTGGCGACATACCGGGGCGAGCCAGAAGTGTCGAACATGTGGATGCGGCTTCGGTATCCGGTTGCTTCATCCTTGATCTCGTCCTCGGCGAGGAGGCCCCAGTCGACCCACTGCTGGGTTGCGACATAGACGTGGTTTGCGGTTGCGTACAGGGTGCTCCCCGACGCAACGACTCCCGCGTCTTCCCAGGAGTCGATCCCTGCGGCGAGATCCAATTCCAGGATTGACAGGGTGTTGAGACCGGAGAACTCGGTCGGCGCCATCACCGATGAGCAGTCGAGGAGACGACCTTCGGAGTTGTGGCCGTTCGCTTCGAGGACGTAGTAGGGGAGCCAGTTGTCGAGTGTGGACTCTCTGACGATCTGCTGATTCTTGGCTGTCGCCAGGCGCTCGGCTCGCAGACCCGATCCTTCCGGGTAGGCCCATTCGAATCCGACGGGAGAGGACGTGATCGCCAGCGTCGCCCTGGAGCCGACGAGCCGGGATGATACGTAGCTCCCATCGAGCCACAGCGTCTGGACGAGTTGGGGATGGTCGGGGTCGGCGACGTCGACCTGCGCGAGGCGGGTCACGGCCGACTGCGGTGCGACGATGCCGACTTCTCGGGCAAGAGGTTGGGGACCGCTCTGCCAGTCCTGGCCGATCAACACGATCGTGTCACCGAAGAGCAGCATCTGATTCGGCCACCAGTCGGTCAGCTCGAGGCTGCCGGCGATCTCCACACCGTCCTGGTGAGGGATGGCGACCTGGAGTCTCCCGTCGACGAGAGCGAAGATGCGTTTGCCGTCCGTCTTGACGATGTCCGCCTCGTCGACACCCTCCACTTGCACGTTGGTCCCCGAGTAGTCCTTGCCTCCCGCTGTCCGTGCGGCCGAAGGGGGCGCCTGGTCGCGAACGGCGGCCTCTTCGAGGAACACAGGGCCGTACGGGCCATAGCCGGGAAGGCCGTATGGCCCCACGAGCGGCAACGCCTGGGTGATGTAGTAGTCGAGGAGGTCGTCGCAGTGGTCGAACGTGTGCAGCGCAGCACCGAAGATACCGGCCGGGGAAGTCGTCGTCGTGGTGCTCGTGCTGCCAACGGTGCCGACTCCGGCACATGCGGTCGTGACGAGTGCGATTGCGCTGAGAAGGGTGATGATGCGGCGCATGGGTCCTCCGTTCGTTCGCCGCTTGGACGGTCCCGCAGGCGCTCCAGGTTCCCGCGAGATGCGGGTCATGGATCGGTCAACAGTCTCTTACTAGTCTGGGTGAGCTGGACAATCCGCGACCGATACTGCACGTTGTTTTGGATCCGTTGGGGAAGACCTGAGAAGAGTGGGGTCGAGAAGACATGAGAAAGTGGGGTTACGCGCCTGCTGCAGGTGCTCGACACGCGGCCAAGCGCAGGAGCACCAAGAGAGCACGATTCACCGCCGGTGACGGGCGGTATGGCAGCGGCGAGGCCCCCACGATTGCCGCTGCGCTGATCCTGGCGCTACCTCTCGTATTCGCCGGAGCAATCGTGACCGCGAGCGGGGCCGGGGCAGTGGACCTTCCCCCAGCTTCCTCGCCCTTGTTCCTCCAGACAAGTGGTCCCAACGCGGCCATCAACATCGGGGACTGGTACACCAGTCCACCGCCGGGCGGCGGAACCGACCATCTCTTCGAACTGGACGTTCCGCTGAACTGGCCCGCCGGAACCAGCATTACGGTGGCGCTCTACGACCCCGAACTGCAGACCCCCGATCCGGTCTCACCGACGGCCATCGACGAGATTCGAAACACGCCCGACGACGCCACGTTCGTCCTGGAGGCACCGAACGGAACGACACTCGCCACGGTGACCTACACGCCCGCCGGGGGCACGAACGGACAGTGGACCGAGCTTCTGACATTCGATCCGGGTACCTACGGGATTGGCACCTACCACCTGCGAACGACGGTCTCAGACGATGACGACAACTCGTGGCGGCTCGCCTTCTACCACGACCCCGACTGCTCGGTGACCGGAACGCCCGGGTCGTGTGCACCAGGCAACTTGTCCAACGGCAACGAGACCGACAACCCGGACTCGCTTCCCGGCACCGGAGATGAACTGACCATCGGGATCCAGCGGGCCAGCTACCAGCACGGTGGAACCGGCCAGACGTGCAAGCGATTCTTCTTCTTCGTAGCGCCGGGGACAACGTCCATCACGTTGCACAACTTCGACATGGACAACAATGGATCGATCACCTACAACAGCCCCTCCGGGTCCAGCTATCCGGGCACGGTGTCCGGGAACGCGGTTTGGAACAACTCAACGACGGCCAGTCGCGTTGGCGACACGCTCGCCGTCGGACCTGCCGACGAAGGTTGGTGGTCCACCGACGCCTGCATCACTCCCGGAAACCAGTACATCTTTGAGGGGATCAACGGAACATCCGTGTTCCTCGAGTTGTCGCCCTCGGTTCCCCAAATGACGATCAACAAGACGGACGGCCTCACGCTGGTGAGCCGAGGAGACGACGTCACCTATGTGATGACCTATGCGAACGTCTCCGATGTCACCGCAACACCCGGTCTGGCCACGAACGTGACCATGTCCGACACCCTTCCGGTGGGTACGACCTTCGTGAGTTGCTTCGTCGACGCGCCGGCGACGGGATCTTGCTCGGAGAGCGGTGGTGTTGTCGATTTCACGCTATCTGACCCGGTACTCCCTGGCAGCGGCGGATCCGTACGGACAACGGTGCACGTCGGCGCTGGAGCGGGTGCCACGATCACCAACACCGCGACTCTGACCTACAGCGATCCTTTGGGCAATACCTACCCGACGCAGACGGCAACGGACGTGGACACCGTCAACGCCAACGCCGATCCGGTTGCGGTTGATGATGC
>CBEVHI010000123.1:0-6562 GCA_965549635.1 uncultured bacterium
ACTAGTCCCCTGGTGGTCGGGACTCACTGGAACATTCGGGCGTGAGCAATCCGCGACATCCACAGCGAAACCACGCAAGAAGAGAGGGAGGGGGCCCGTAGGCCCCCTCCACGCGATCGGTCAGACGACCCGGCTGATCAGACGACCTGGCCGGCCCGCTTGCGATTCCGCAGCTTCGCCTTGACGTAGTCCAGGTTCATCATGGCGATGAAGTCGATCGAGATGCTCTTCGGGCACGCCGCCTCGCACTCACCGTGGTTGGTACACGAACCGAAGTACTGCTCCATCTCATTGACCATTGCCTCGACCCTGGTCCAGCGTTCCGGCTGGCCCTGCGGCAGCAGATTCAGGTGCGCCACCTTGGCGGCGGTGAACAGCTGGGCTGCGCCGTTGGGACAGGCAGCCACGCAGGCACCGCACCCGATACAGGCGGCAGCATCCATCGACGCTTCCGCCGCCGGCTTCGGCACCGGGATCAGATTGGCGTCCGGAGCACTGCCGGTCCGGATCGTGATGTACCCGCCGGCCTCGACGATGCGATCGAGGGGACTGCGGTCGACGACCAGGTCCTTGACGATCGGGAACGCCTTGGCCCGCCACGGTTCGACGACGATCGTGTCACCGTCGTTGAACTTGCGCATGTGCAGCTGACACGTAGCCGTACCGTCCTGGGGTCCGTGGGCGTGTCCATTGATCACCAGACCGCACATCCCGCAGATGCCCTCGCGGCAGTCACTGTCGAAGGAGATCGGGCTCTTGCCCTCGACGGTGAGCTGCTCGTTGACCACGTCGAGCATTTCCAGGAACGATGCGTCCGAGCTGATGTCCTTGACCGGGATCGTGTCGAACGCGCCGGGAGCTTCTGGTCCGTCCTGGCGCCAGACCTTGAGTGTGACGTCCATTACTTGTAGCTCCTTTGCGCGAGTGCCACGTATTCGAACTCGAGCGGCTCCTTGTACAGGTTCTCGTGGAGTGCCCCGTCGACTCCGGCGAACTCCCATGCGCCGACGTACGAGAAGTTCTCGTCGTCCCGCAGGGCCTCGCCGTCCTCGGTCTGGCTCTCCATCCTGAAGTGGCCTCCGCAGGACTCGCGACGGTGCAGGGCATCGATGGCGATGAGCTCGGCCAGCTCGAAGAAGTCGTCGACCCGCCCGGCCGTGGCCAGCGCCTGGTTGAAGCTCTCGTTCGAACCGAGCACCTTCACGCCGGCTTTGAACTCCTCGCGGAGCTTCCGGATCAGCTCGATCGCCTTGTTGAGGCCTTCCTCGTCGCGGGCCATGCCCACGTACTCGATCAGGACCTTGCCCAGCTCCTTGTGGTACCAGTTGGCCGAGTGCTCGCCGTCGGCACGCAACAGCGAATCGACCCGGCTCTTCACCTCCGCCTCAATGGAGCGGAACGCCTCGTGGTCCTCGCTGAGCGGTTCGGTGCCCAGCAACGGTGCCAGGTAGCCACCGATCGTGTACGGGAGGACGAAGTAGCCGTCGGCCAGTCCCTGCATGAGCGCGCTGGCCCCGAGGCGGTTGGCGCCGTGATCGGAGAAGTTGGCCTCTCCGAGCACGAAGAGCCCGGGGATGGTGCTCATCAGGTTGTAGTCCACCCACAGGCCGCCCATCGTGTAGTGGGGGGCCGGGTAGATGCGCATCGGCACCTCGTAGGGGTTCTCGTCGGTGATCCGTTCGTACATCTCGAACAGGTTCCCGTACCGCTCCTCGATGACGTGCTTGCCGAGCCGGGCGATCGAGTCCCGGAAGTCCAGGTAGACCCCGTTCTTCAACGGGCCGACGCCCCGACCTTCGTCGATCATCGCCTTGGCGTTGCGGGAGGCGACGTCACGCGGAACGAGGTTCCCGAACGTGGGATACCTTCGCTCCAGGTAGTAGTCGCGGTCCTCCTCGGGGATCTGGTTCGCCGGCCGGGTCTCGTTCGGGTCCTTCGGCACCCAGATGCGGCCGTCGTTGCGCAACGACTCGGACATGAGCGTCAGCTTGGACTGCAGCTCGTCGCCCTGGGGAATGCAGGTCGGATGGATCTGCACGAAGCAAGGGTTGGCAAACGCGGCACCTCTGCGATGTGCTCGCCAGATCGCCGTGGCGTTGGAGTTCATGGCGTTGGTCGACAGGTAGTAGACGTTGGCGTAGCCGCCCGTGGCCAGCACCACCGCATGGGCCGAGTGGCTCTCGATCTCGCCGGTGAGCAGGTTGCGGGTGACGATCCCGACCGCCTTGCCGTCGTGGACGACGAGGTCGAGCATCTCCATACGCGTGTGCAGCTTGACCGTCCCCTCGTGGATCTGGTTGGCCATCGCCTGGTAGGCGCCGAGCAGCAACTGCTGTCCGGTCTGCCCTCTGGCGTAGAACGTACGGGACACCTGCGCTCCGCCGAACGAGCGATTGGCGAGCGTGCCGCCGTACTCGCGGGCGAACGGTACGCCCTGGGCGGTGCACTGGTCGATGATTTCGCCGCTGACTTCCGCCAGCCGGTAGACGTTGGCCTCCCGGGAGCGATAGTCGCCGCCCTTGACGGTGTCGTAGAACAGCCGGAACGTCGAGTCCCCGTCGTTGGTGTAGTTCTTGTTGGCGTTGATGCCACCTTGGGCGGCGATGCTGTGGGCGCGGCGCGGCGTGTCGTGATTGGTGTAGAGGTCGACGTTGTAGCCGAGCTCTCCCAGCGTTGCCGCCGCCGATGCGCCGGCCAGGCCGGCACCAACGATGATGATCTTGTACTTGCGCTTGTTCGGCGGGTTGACCAGCTTCGTGTCGAAGCGGTGCTGGGTCCACTTGTCAGCAATCGGTCCGGCCGGAACTTTGGAATCGAGATTGATCATGATGTCCCTCCGCTCATCCGACCGCATGGGTCAGCACCGCGATCGGGATGCTGATGTTGCCGATCACGATCACCAGCGCGAACGCCGTCGCGAACCAGCGCCGCCACGGGTTGAAGCGAGTGTTGTTCCATCCGAGACTCTGGAAGAGGCTCCAGGCGCCGTGGTAGATGTGGAAGCCCAGCAGGATGTTGGCGATGATGTAGAACGTCGACACCGGCCAGCGGGAGAAGCTGGCGATCACGTTGTGGTACACCTCGCCGCGAACAAACTCGGGGTTCACGTTGCCCCAGGTCAGGTCCATCAGGTGCCATGCGACGAACAGCAGCACGATCACCCCCGACCACCGCATCGTCCTCGATGCGTAGTCGGCGACGAGGTACTCCCTCGGTGTGTGATAGCGGACGGGCTTGGAACCCCATCCTCTTGCCTTCCAGTTCGTCACCGTCAGCGCGTAGGCCGCATGAAAGTGCAACACGAGCGAAGCAGCGATCACGACACGGAACAACCAGAGGAAGACAGTGTGGGGGAGGAACGGCTGAAGGATCGTACGTAGCCACTCGGCGTACTCGTCGAGGTGATAGATACCTGCGGCATCGGTGCCGAGGTAGATCTTCAGGTTCCCGATCATGTGGGCGAGGACATACGTCAAAAAGATGATGCCCGTCACCGCCATGACCCACTTCTTCCCGACGTCCGAGCCGTAGAACTCGCCGAGGAACGTGCGAGGCGCCCTCTTGCCCGTGCTCTCTTGGGTGGTCGTCACTCCGAACCTCCTCAGCACAGTGGGATAGTGGTCGCGGCGAGGCTAGCACTGGCGGCCGCCGGCACCCGATTCGAGCAGGCCACGACCGTACGTTTCGTAGTCAGGCGCGCGATTGGGGTTGACAGCGCGCGCGGGGTTTGATTACATGTGTGTAATTACACGCTTGGCGTTTGGAGGGCGGCCTTGTACAAGAGCCTCATTGAGGCGCTCGCCGTCGAGGATCTGTCCTGGCAGGACTACTCGAATTGCAGAGGGGGCGATGCGAATCTCTTCTTCCCCGAGCGCGGCGCGTCCACCCGCAAGGCGAAGGCGATCTGCCGGGCCTGCGAAGTGCGTGTCGAGTGCCTCGAGTTCGCCATTCAGCAAAGCGAGAAGTTCGGGATCTGGGGAGGGCTCTCCGAGCGGGAGCGCCGCCGGATTCGCAAAGAACGAGCGGCGAAGATCCGCAAAGTCTCCTGACCCAGTCCGGTAGCATGAGTGCTGTCCAGAGGGAGGAGACGCGGTGGAAGGCCTCGGGTTCGTCGGTGTAGTGCTCCTGGTCGTGGCTGTGTTCCTCGCCATCGTCGGCACGATGCTGAGTCGCAGGACGAAAGCGATGAAGGAACAGCTCAGGGTCGGGGAGTCGCTCGCCCCGGAACTCGACGTCGAGCGGCCGCGGCCCCGGGTCATGGCTTTTCACGTGCGCGGTGAGGAGGCACAGGTCACCTTCGACGTGCCGCTCCCTCCCGGTGACGCCGATCCCGTTCTCGTCGAGCTCCTGCTCACCGAGGCCGTTGACGTCGTTCACGACAAACGGTCGTCCCTTCCCATCGACGACGTCACCAAGGTCGTTGTGTTCGCCGGCAGAGGCGGAGAGCCGCGCAGGGTCGGGGAGCTACCTCTGAAAGAGCCGGGGCTCCTTCCACCGATCGGTATGGGTCCCCGGCTGCGATTCGCCAGCATCGGATACGACCCCGTGGAGCGCCAGTTCGAGGAAGAGCCTGCGGCCTCCCCGCCGGAGCTGGCTGTCGTCCAGAAGAGCGACACGCTCAAGGCGATCGGCGACGAGCTGCGCATTCCCAAGGCGCTCGATGTCGGACTGCGTGCCCAGGGGATCGACCCCGGGTCGATGACAGCCGCCGAGATGGTGCGGGGCATCTTCCGGTTGTTTGGGTATGCGATCTCGCCGGGCTCTGAGGCGGCCGTATATACCGCTTCGAAAGCCGGGAGCACGACGTTCGTCAGGGAGGACGTCTACCAGGCGGGTGACTATCCGGAACTGGATGAGGGGTCGATCCGCTCGTTCATGGTCGGCTTCTTGAACGCGAAGGCGGACCGCGGCCTGCTGGTCAGCGCCAAGTTCGCCCCGTTCAGCATCTACGAACAGGAGCGGCGCGAGCCCCGGGTTCGGTTCGTAACCAGGGAACGACTGCAGAAGTTCATCGACTCGTTCTCACTGGACTGACCGTGCGCGTCGGCGTGGCTGTCTCCGGGACGCCGGATTCTGCGCTCCCAACGGAACTCGCCGGTCTCGAGAACGCCGGGTTCGACAGTCTGTGGTTCGGGCTCGAACAAGAGCCATTCGACCCTATCGTCCAGGCAGCAGCCGCGGCGACGGCAACCAGCACGATCGGTCTGGTCGTGGCGCTATCGGACGTGACGCCCGTCACGGCGAAGTCGATCGCTTCGCTGGACGCACTCAGCCGGGGAAGAGTGCGGGTGCTGGTCGACACCGCCGAGGAGGTGGCCCTGTTGCGGGCGATGCTCGGAGCAGAACGAGTGGACTATGTGGATGCCCGGTTCGCCGTTGTTGACGCTCCCGTGCTGCCCGCTCCGGTCCAGGCTCGTGTTCCGATCTGGACCCGGAACGCCACGCTCGCTTCGGTCGTGGATGGGCTGCTGCTGGTCCAAGGGCCGGTCATCCAAGGGGTTGTCTGCGCCGTCATGGTCGACGGTCATCACCGAGTTGCCGAGTCGCTCGGTGCCGTTGCCGATGGAGGGTTTGAGGAGGCGGTCCTGGCTCTGCCCCGATCCTCGTGGTCGGTGGCAGGTAAGGTGCTGGCCGGTATCAAGTAGAATCGATTCCGACACGGAAGGTGTGACCTATGTTCGGAGGAAGACTCGGCGGCGGTGAGCTGATCATCATCCTCGTCGTACTGCTATTGCTCTTCGGTGCTCGGAAGCTGCCGGACCTCGCTCGATCGCTGGGTGCCTCCGCCAAAGAGTTCCGTCGTGGCCTCGACCAGGGCAAAGAGGAAGAGGAAGGCGACTCGGACGACAAGGCCTGAGGCTCGCCTCGCTCGCAGTACTTCGCACTCGCTACTCGCGCAGTACCTGGTACCTGGTACTTGGTACCTCGACCAGAGCCGTTCCTAGATCACGGGGCGGTTGAACGGTTCTTACTGGTGACTGACGACTGTCGACCGGCGGTTTCCTACAGCTGGGCCAGCGCGGTGTCGTAGTCGCTGATATCCCTGATGACGGCGATGCTGCCGGAGTCGATGATCTCGCGCACGATGCCTTCTGCGTCGAGGACGTAGGTAGTGCGGGTCGCCGATCCGAGACGCTCGTCGAAACACCCGTACGCCTGCGCGGTGGCACCGTGGGGCCAGAAGTCCGACAGGATCGGGAACGTGTAGCCCTGCTCGGTCGCCCAGTGCTTGTGGACGTGGCGAGTGTCACAAGTGATGGCGACGACGTTGGCGTCGGCATCGTTGAAGTCGGCAAGGTGGTCCCTGATCGCGCAGAGCTCGGTCTCGCAGTTCCCGGTGAACGGGAACGGGATGAACACGACAAGCGTCTTGCGTCCCCGCATCGACTCGAGCGAGACCTCGTTGTTGTCCTGATCCTTGAGGGTGAACGTTGGGGCAGGCTGCCCGATGATTGCCGGCATAGTGATCTCCTTTCGCGCGAACGCTACTCGCTCGGTCCGTCAACCGGAGGTCCACCCGGTACCTGCGAACCCAGGGCTCAGGAGTACCGCCACGGTACCT
>CBEVHI010000124.1:0-6360 GCA_965549635.1 uncultured bacterium
GCACTCCGGGGAGGTCGAGGAACGGGAGGGTGGTTTCTTCGGGCCGGTGTTGAACCGGTGCGCCCGCCTACGGGACGCCGCCCATGGCGGGCAGGTGCTGGTGTCGCTCGCCACCGAGGAACTGCTTGGGGATCTGGCCGGTGCGGTCTCGTTGCTGGATCTCGGTGAACACCGGCTGAAGGATCTGGCTCGCCCGGAGCGGGTCTTCCAGATATGCCACCCCGACCTGGAATCGGAATTCCCGCCGTTGCGGTCGCTGGCCGGGTTGTCGACCAACCTGCCGATCCAGGTGACCTCATTTGTGGGCCGGGTGCAGGAGTCCGCCGAGTTGGAGAAACTGGTTCGGGGGTCCCGGCTGGTGACCGTGACGGGGGCTGGGGGGTGCGGCAAGTCCCGGCTGGCCGTGCAAGTGGCGGCCGAGATGCTGGACGAGTTCCCGGCCGGGGTCTGGCTGGTCGAACTTGCCTCGCTGTCGGACCCGGAGCTGCTGGTGTCGACGGTGATCACCGAACTGGAGGTACGGGAACAACCCGGAGTGGCCCCGGTCGAGACGCTCACCGGCTACCTACGGCACAAGACGGTCTTGCTGCTGGTCGATAACTGTGAGCATTTGATCGAACCGGTCGCCGAGATGGTCGCCCACCTGCTCTCCCACACCGCAGACGTGCGGGTGGTCGCAACGAGTAGGGAGCCGCTCCACATCCGGGGTGAAACCGTGTTCCAGATTCCCACCCTGCCGGTGCCGGAACCTGACGAGGACTGGGACACGTTGGTTCGTACTGATTCGGTGCGGTTGTTCGCCGAGCGGGCCGAAGCCGCCCATCTGGGTTTCCGGGTCACCCACGACAACGCCCCAGCGGTGGCTTCCATCTGCACGCATCTGGACGGGATTCCGCTAGCGGTCGAGTTGGCTGCTGCTGCGACCCGCCTGGTGAGCCCCGACCAAATCAACGAACGTCTGGGCGACCGGTTCCGGCTGCTGGCCGGTGGTGGCCGTGACGACCTCGACCATCACCGCACCCTGCAAGCGGCTATCGACTGGTCTCACCAGTTACTCACCCCCGACCAGCAGGCCCTCTTCGCCCGACTGGCGGTGTTCGCCGGGGGCTTCACGATCGAGGCCGCCGAGGCTGTGTGTGCCGATGAGACCGTCCCAGTCGCCGACATTCTGGAGATGGTCGTCCAGTTGGCAGACCGGTCGCTCCTCGAAATCGATGAAACCGAGTTCGGCGTCCGCTACGGGATGCTGGAGACCATTCGCACCTTCGCCCAGGATCGCCTCCAGATCTTCCCCGACGCCGCACAAGAACGGCTCAACGAGCGGCACTGCCGGTACTTTCTGTCGGTCGCTGAGAAAGTCAAGGAGGGGCCGGTTACCAAAGATGACCGGGCTTCGCTTGCCCGGCTAGACGCCGCCACCCCCGATCTCCGTCAGGCACTCGCCTGGGCGGTAGAAGGCGGCCACGACCAGTACGCAGTTGATCTCGCTGGGGCGCTCGGCTGGTACTGGAAGCTTCGCTGGCGAGTAGAGGAGGCCATTCGCTGGTACCGGTCAATCCCACTTCACACCGGGAAGGCCACCGTTCGCTCCCGGATTCGGGCTCTCCGCTTCGCTGCACGGCACCTGGGTGGAGCTGGACAGACGAGCGCGGGAGTCGACTTCACCGCAGCTCGGGAACTGGCCGAGGAAAGCCTCCGACTGGCACGCCAAACCGGCGACCAGGACCTGATCGTCGCAAGCCTCTATGAGACTGGGTGGGTCTGTGTGAGCATGGAAGACCCGCAGACCGTCTCGATACTGGAAGAAGGGCAGGCGGTTGCACAAGCCGCCGGGAACGTCTGGTATCTGGCTTCGATCCGCCTTGTGATCGCTCTGCTCCATTCCTATGTCGGGCAGTTTCAGCAGGCCAAGGCTCTCCTCAGTGAGAGTCTGGACGACTTCCGACGGTTGGGCGACGATCGCATGCTGGGACTTACCCTCCTGCACATGGGCAGCATCGCCCGCCGCCAGGGCGACCTCGACACGGCACGTCACCTCTCGGAGCAGAGTCTGGCGATCGGACGGGACCTCGACGACTTAGGGTTGTTCGGGACTGCGCTTGGGCGAGTTGCTCACATCCACTACCTGGAGGGCGATCTCGACACGGCCAAGGCCCTCCACGAGGAAGAAGCCGAACTCACCCGGCGTACTACCGGAAACGAGGATCTATCGGCTTTCCAAGGACTTGGGTTCACCACCTGCGCCCAAGGGGATTTCGTTTCGGCCCGGCAGCATTTTCGTCGGGTCCTCAGGCTGCTTCGAGAAGTGGAAGACCCGGACTTTCTGACTGCCAGGGAAACCCGCCGGACCCTCTGGGGGGTCGCTCTGATCCTGGCTCAGGAAGCCGACACTCAACCTGCCGCCGTTCTCATCGCTGCGATGGAAGCCGCAACCCACGCACTACCCCCATTCCTAGACCCGAAATACGAGCCCGCCGAACACAAACGACTAGTCGCCCTCATCGAATCCGCCCTCGCTCACGAGGAACTCCAGCAGGCCCAACAGCAAGGCGCAGCGATGACCCTCGATCAGGCCTCCGACTACGCCCTCAACCTCCTCGACACCACCGGCGCTGAGTGACGCCACGCCAGGTTTGGCCTATCGCCGACCCGCCGGACCGTCGTCGAGACGAACGGAAGGGTGGTGGTTTCTGCGTTCAAACCGCCCGGTCGAGCACCCGTTTGATCATGTAGATCCATGGCTCGCTGGTGTCGAACAGGACCGCCACGTCGGCCGACCCCAGAATCGAGGTTGCCGTCGATGACTCCGGGACGGTCGTGGTCGTTTCACCTGCGTCGCTTCCCGAACACCCCACCACGAGCAGGAGCACAAGGACAACTGCTGAGGCCCTAACCTCCACGGGTCACCTCCACCAGAAGTCATAGCTCCCTGGTCGCAACGCGTCGCGGTCTAGGCTGACTTGAGCAGATCAGGTCGAGGAACGATGTCCGACACGACTGAGACACGAAGATCCCGCATGATCCTCCCGGTTGTCGCAGTGTTCGCGCTCGCCGCCGGACTCACGATCGGTTGGGTGCTCGGAGACTCCTCAGATGATCGGCGCAGTGGTCCGTCGACCGCCACGGTCGCCACCGTCGACGAATGGATGGCGGCCGTCCAGGCCCAAGACACCGGGAGAATCGTCGCTCTCTACTCGGACGACGCAACTTGGCGCGACGAGGCCGACCTCGACGACGCCGGCAACGCCACCGAATTCATTGGCAAGGCGGGCGTACATGCCGGCTGGAACATCTTTGGTCTCATCGACGAGGTACTCGACGTGGAGGCGGTTGCCGTCACCGACGATGCTGCCGTCGTCCGGTGGACGTTCGACGGCTACACGGACTGGAATTTGACCGGTCTGTCCGTCCTCGAGTTGGACGATGGTGTGATCACCGCCGAGACCGTCTACTACGACAGCAGACAAGGCCCGTAGGCCCGGGCCACCCGCCCGATCGTGAACGATCAGGGGGATGCTGCCGGCTCTCAACCTCGAAACGCTCCCCGGATTGTCGCTGCGGCACCACTCGGCGGGACGCTGCCACCTGGCGCGGGCGAAGTGACCGATTGAGCGCCATGGTTGTAGTGCCGGCAATCTCATTGAAGACGTCACTGTTGCCGCCGACAGGCCGGTGTAGGCGGTTGGAGGCGGGGCCGTGCATGGGAAGCAACCCCGCATGTCCGCGTTTGGGGCGACACGGCCCGCTCTGTTTGGGCTGGTAGACCCTGGTTGGTCCAGCTGATACCTTGTGTGCAGGGCCACAGTGCTCGCAAACGGTGTCATAAAGCTGCACGAGTCGAGCCCCTTGTCGGCAACAAGACCGGGAGCGCAAATGGACCGGGACTCGGCAGAGTTCGCGGCCTTCTTCGAGGAGGTGGAACCTCGCGTGAGATACGCCCTCGCCGCAGCATATGGTCCCGAATGCGGCCATGAAGGTGCCGCCGAGGCGTTCGCCTATGCGTGGGAGCATTGGAAGCGGATCCGCCAGATGGAGAACCCCGCCGGGTACGTTTACCGGGCGGGCCAGCACCACGCAGCCAGACTGAAACCCCGCGCCGGACGCCTGTTCCCTGTCTCGTCGGGGAATCCCGAACCGTTCATTGAACCCGGCCTCCCCCGTGCACTCGAGGGACTCAGTGTCAATCAGCGGGCGGCGGTGGTGTTGATTCGAGGCTACGGCTTCACCTACGGCGAAGTCGCCGATCTGCTTGGGATCCGGGTTCCTACCGTGCAGAAGCACCTTGAACGCGGCATGGCGAAGCTGCGATCGGCCCTAGGGGTGACCATCGATGCTTGACCTCGACACCGCCCTCCGCCGGTATTTCGACGACGCCGCCATCCCCGTCGATTTCGAGCAGACAGTCTCCGGTCGCGTCCCACTTGCGGGACCGACACGATCCCGCATGCGTCCCACCGTCGCATTCGCCCTCGGAGTACTCGTCGCCGCGGTCGCGTTTCTGCCCCTTGTTCTGCTGCGTTCCGATCCCGCCCCGACCGTCGCTACGGTCCCCGCCATAGCGGTCGATTCTCCCGCGACCGGTCTCATCCCGGCTGCCAACCCCCGCCTGGTCGGATGGTTCTCATTCGATGGATCAGCAGAGAACCTGGCCGACCCGTCGGGCGCATCCGACGGAGAAGCCATCGAGGACCTCACCGGCTCAACCGCGGACCGGTCCGTATTCACCCCGGACCGATTTGGGAATCCCGAATCAGCGTTCGACTCGAACGGCGCCGAAACCGGGATTGCCGCACTCGCCAGCGGATATGCACACGTCGAGGTCCCCATGACCGATGACCTGCGTCTTGAAACCGGGACCGTCAGCGCGTGGGTGAAGCCGGTCGGAAGATTGGAGAGCCAGACCTGGTGGTTCGACATCGTGTCGTTCGGCCCCCGGGGCTACACGCTCGGCATCGACGGCTACCACCGGCCCACCGTGAATCGGATCTCCGATCGCGACAACAAGATTCGTTCGACTCCGGAGACCGACTGCATCTGGACGGCGGAGAAGCCGCTGGCGGTAGATCACTGGTACCACCTGGCAATGGTGTTCGACGGACAACACGTTGCGCTCTACGTCGATGGGATGCGCGTTGATCTGCGGTCCTACGAGGCCGGAACGGTCCGGTCGATCGGGGTTTGCGATCCGGCACCTTCGCCGGAAGGCACCGCCCTCTACGTGGGCAATAACCCAATGGGGCAGCCGGTGAATGCCGTCGTCGACGAAGTACTCGTATACGACGCCGTGCTCTCGCCGGAAGCCATCACGGCGCTGGCCGACGATCGGTCGTAGCCGGCAAGAAAAGCCCGGTGTCATACGCACGCCCTTGGGGGTGCCTTTGTATTCGAATGGTGCGTCTGTCGCCCCAGCCTTGCGGAACGCCGGTAACGAAGGAGGGATCATGAGCAAGCGAATATGGAGGAGCGTCCTGTTCGTTGTCGGCGTAATCGTGATGACTGCCGGCACGGCTCCGGCAACGGCCGCCCCGGGCGGGAAGCCCGGACCACCGGCACCGGACACCCTCAAGGTCACGCTGTCGTACGAAGGCGCCGGCATCGTCACCACCGAGGACTGCGGCGGACCACTCACCATGAACCTCGACGGAGAGTCCCTGTTCATGGAATGGGAAGGCACCGCAGTCGAGATGAACTTGGGGCCGCTGTCCGGTTGCCACGGGCCGCTCATCGCCGGGCCCGATAGTTTCCCCGGGAACTTCGCGCTGGCGCAGCAACGGGACGGCACGGTGAATCTGTCGAGTCGATTCGACTACGAATGGCAGTACGAGACAGTCAAGAAACGGCAGGTACAAGCACTTCTCGACTTCTACTCGGTCAACGGGTACCTCACACCGAGCGACGACTTCATTTGGTCGCCCGGAGGCGGCGGCACACTGAGCGGACCACTCCTGCTCAAGCACTTCCGCAAGGTGTACAGAGATGGCGAATGGACCGAGATCGGCACCTTCGACGCCACCATCACCGTCACCATCGGTTCCTAGCCGCTGCAGCCTTTCTCCCCCGGCCCTCGGCGCCTCCGCCGTTCTTTGAAAACGAAGCCGGAGGAAGACAAGCTGAGCGTGGAATCAGGGAAAGGGAGGCAACCAGACAACGCACATGTCGGCACCATCGAACGGGCCGACCGCCCGCCACCACCCGGCAGATGGCCCTACATTTGACGGACCCCAGACGGACCCAGGCGGTCCAAGACGCTATTCCGATGGCCCCCTAGACGCGGGGAAACCCCCGTCTACCAGGGATTGCGCGTGGTGGGCGATACTGGGATCGAACCAGTGACCTCTGCCGTGTGAAGGCAGCGCTCTC
>CBEVHI010000125.1:0-6324 GCA_965549635.1 uncultured bacterium
AGGCAGCCGAGGAAGCGGCACGCTCGACTACGACGACCACGACGACGACGTCGACCACCACGCCGGCTTCGACAACGACCTCGACCACGTCCCCGACATCGACAACCACGACCACTCCGACCACGACATCGACGACCTCGACCACTCAGGCTTCGACCACGACATCGACGACCACGACGACGACCACGACCAGCACGACGACGACGAGCACGACGAGCACGACGACGACGACCACGCAGCCCCCTTCGGGCGTCAGCCAGGCGTGTCCCATCGATGGGTTCACCACCTTCACCGACACCTTCGGCGCCCCTCGATCGGGAGGCAGGACGCACGAGGGTGTGGACATGATGGCCGAGCGCTGGACCCCGGTGGTGGCGATCGAGTCAGGCTCGATCTATCAACTCAGAGAAGGAGGGCTGGGCGGGATCACCATCTGGCTGCACTCCGACTCCGGCGACTCCTACTACTACGCCCATCTCGAGGCGTGGGCGGACGGTCTCTACGTCGGTCAGGTGGTGTCGGTCGGCGAACTCATCGGATACGTCGGCTCATCCGGCAATGCTCCCGACTACCTGCCCCATCTGCACTTCGAGTATCACCCGGACCATGGTGACGCAGTCAATCCCTACCCGTTGGTGAGGGGACTCTGCGGATGAAAGAGAGGGCCGGCAAAGCCGGCCCTCAATGCTCCCAGCGCTTCGTGCGGTTCGCCTCCCAGCGGTCAGGCACGTTCTGAATGCAGTATCGACCATCAGGCCCCAGGACCTGGGGCGTGTTGTGACTTCACCCAGAGTGACTAGTGCCTCACAGCGAACAGCTCACAGCCAACAGCCGGCAGCTGGAGCGGCTGCGCAGGCCGCGATACGAAGTACGTGCTACGAAGTACCTCCGACGGGGAGATCGTCGAGGATGCGGGCGATCCGACCCGTGCAGGTCTCATCTCCGGCCGGAGGGAACGCTTCGGTCAGCCGGTCGGCGAGGGCGCGAAAGGCCGCTGCCGCGGGTGCTTCCGGGTGGGCACGCACGATCGGCGCACCGGTGTCACCTCCCGAGACGACCAGCGGATCGATGGGGATCTGCCCGAGGAGGGGGATTCCGAGGTCGTCCGCCAGCGCGGCGCCGCCCCCTTCGCCGAACAGGTGGTAGGTCGTTCCGTGCTCACCGACGAACCCGGCCATGTTCTCGATCACACCGAGGACGGGGAGAAAGGATCGGCGGGCCATGTTGGCGGCACGCGCCGCCACCTTCTGTGCGGCGATCTGCGGTGTCGTCACCACCAGAAGCTCGGCCTGAGGCAGCATCCGTGAAAGCGCCATCTGCACATCGCCGGTGCCCGGCGGAAGGTCGATGATGAGGTACTCGAGATCGTCCGCCCAGGCAACCTGGGTGAGGAACTGCTCCAGGGCCTTGGAGAGCATCAGGCCGCGCCACATGAGCGCCGTCTCCTCCGTCTCGACGATGAGCCCTGTCGACACCACCTGAACACCGTCGACTTCGACAGGGACGATCATGCGGTCGTCTCTCGCCGACAGGCGCTCGTCCGTGCCCACGAGACGGGGGATCGAGAAGCCCCAAATGTCGGCATCGAGGAGCCCGACGCGATGACCGAGGGCGGCGAGGGCGAGACTCAGATTCACGCTGACCGAGGACTTCCCGACGCCCCCCTTGCCGCTGCCGACGGCCACGACCCTCGTCAGGGGGTTGACGTTGGTGGGTTCGGCGTTGTCGCGGGCCCGTTGCCTCGCCACCGACATCAGCCGGGCACGTTGTTCGGTGTCCATCGTTCGTGTCTCGACGGTGACGTCGGTGACACCTTCGAGGGCGGAAACCTTCCTGATCACGTCCTGCTCGATGCGATCGCGCATCGGACAGGCCGCAATCGTCAGGGCAATCCCGACCGTCACCGATCCGTCCGCACGTTCATCGATGGACCGGACCATGCCCAGTTCGACGATGTTGCCGCCCAACTCGGGGTCGAGAACACCGCGCAACGCGGTCGAGATTCGGTCTTCGTTCACCGGAGCATCGTAGGCACGGATTACCACTACGTCGGTGTTGTTATCTGGCTTGATCAGCTATCGTGTTGTCTCCAACGTCGGAGGAGCAGTCGACATGCAGTTTCTCGAGATCAAGTCAGCGATGCGGGCGGTGACCTTGACCGACGCCGCAATCGCCAAGGTGAGCGAACTCGTCCAGGCAGAAGGCGACCCCTCTCTGGCCCTTCGGTTCGGCGTTCGCCCCGGTGGCTGCTCGGGTTTCTCCTACGAGATGTACTTCGATACGGAGGTCTCTGCGACCGACATCGTCGAATCGTTTGGCGATGACGTACGCGTCGTCATCGACCCGGAGTCTCTCGAACACGTCCGCGGATCGACACTCGACTACAAGAGCGATCTGATGGGCGCCGGTTTCGCCATCAGCAATCCCAACGTGACCAGCAGCTGCGGGTGTGGGAACAGCTTCAACTGACCGTATGATCGCCTCGTGAAACGAAGACTCCTCGTACCGTTGCTGGCCGGTGCCGGCCTCGTGTACCTGTTTCCCGCCGCGCTCAAGTACGCCTTTCGGCCGCCGCAGCGTGAGATACCGCAGACGCCTTCCGACCTGGGTCTTCCCGAGGAAGAGGTCTGGCTCTCGGGAGCGCACGGCAAACGTCTCCATTCGTGGTTCATCGGCACTCACGGTGTCGCCCCTGCCGTGGTGGTGCTCCACGGCTGGGGGGGCAACGCCGGGCTCATGCTCCCCTTCGCTCCGCCGTTGTACCGGGCCGGGTTCCACACGCTGTTCCTGGATGCCCGCAACCACGGGTTGAGCGATCACGACGATCACACGTCCATGCCCCGCTTCGCCGAGGACCTGGACGTGGCCATCGACTGGTTGGCAGAGCGCGACGACGTCAGCTCGGTGGGCGTTGTTGGACACTCGGTCGGGGCGGGGGCGTCGATCCTGGCGGCTTCACGGAGGGACGATCTGGCGGCGGTCGTTTCGCTGTCGGCGTTCGCACATCCTGGCGAGCTGATGGGAGCCTCCAAACCGTTCGATGTGCTGCCCAGACCCTTGACGAACCTGGCGCTGCACACCACCGAGCGCATCATCGGGTACGACTTCGACGAGATCGCCCCCCGCGCCAGGATCGCTCAGGTCCGGGCGCCACTGCTGCTGGTCCACGGTGACGCCGACCAGACCGTTCCCGTCGAGAACGTCTACGAGCTTGCTCAGCACATGCCGACCCGGCGCGTCTTGATCATCCCCGGCGCCGGGCACGCCGACCTTGGTTCGTTCGAAGAGGAGCTGAGCGACGTGATCGGCTTCCTCTCCGAGCATCTCCACTGACCTTCCTCGCTACGGGCGTCCGGCCGGTGACGGAGGGGATGTAGCCTTCACTGCGAAGAGAGGAGCCACTTTGACGAAGCGAGTTCTCGATACCCCCAGCGCACCCGCGGCGATGGGCCCCTATTCGGTAGCGGTCGAGGCAGCCGGCCTCGTGTTCATCTCGGGACAGGTTGCGATCGATCCGACAACCGGGGAACGGGCACCGGATGACGTGGCCGCCCAGACGGGCCAGATCATGTCGAACCTTGGTGCCATCCTCGGCGACGTCGGCCTCGGGTTCGCTGACATTGTCAAGACCACCATCTTCCTGACCGACATGGCCAACTTCCCCATCGTGAACGAGGTGTATGGCAAACGGTTCGAGACCGAACCTCCGGCAAGGGCGACCGTGGAGGTCGCTGCCCTGCCGGGAGGTTTCCTGGTCGAGATCGAGGTGGTTGCGAGTCGATGAAGGAGACGAACATGAATGAGATACTCGAAAAACTCGGCCTGTCCGACGTCAACTCGGGGGTATATGCGAGCGGTTGGCGTGAGGCGCACGGCAAAGTGCTGGAGTCGGTGAATCCTGCCACCGGAGAGGTGATCGCCAAGGTCGTTCGGGCGTCGGCGGAGGACTACGAAGCCGTCATTCAGGACTCCGTGGAGACCTTCGGCCGCTGGCGGATGCTTCCCGCCCCCGAACGGGGCAAGTACGTGCGTCAGATCGGCGATGCGCTGCGGGAGAAGAAGGCTGCCCTGGGGGCGTTGGTGACGATGGAGATGGGCAAGATCCTTCCCGAAGGCGAAGGCGAAGTGCAGGAGATGATCGACGTCTCCGACTTCGCAGTCGGTCTGTCCCGCCAGCTGTACGGCGTGACGATGGCGTCGGAACGGCCGAAGCACCGCATGTACGAGCAATGGCACCCGCTGGGACCGATCGGCATCATCAGTTCCTTCAACTTCCCGACGGCGGTGTGGTCGTGGAACTCGTTGATCGCGGCGGTCTGCGGCGACACGAACGTGTGGAAGCCGTCCAGTTCGACGCCGCTCACCGCCATCGCCGTGACCAACATCACCCACTCGGTCATGGAGGGAAGCGGTTTCGAGGGGGTCTTCAACCTGGCGTTCGGTAGTGGTGCCGATGTCGGTGATCTCATGGTCAAAGACCCCAGGGTCCCGCTCGTGTCGGCGACCGGTTCGTGCGACATGGGCTACAAGGTCGGTGTCGGGGTGGCGCAGCGTCTCGGCCGCTCCCTGCTGGAACTCGGTGGGAACAACGCCATGATCGTCATGGACGACGCCAACCTGGATCTCGTGACCAGGGCAGCCCTGTTCGCCGCGGTCGGGACCGCGGGGCAGCGGTGCACATCGTTGCGGCGTCTGATCGTCCACGAGGCTGTGGTCGATGAGGTGGCCCGTCGCATGGTCGCCGCGTATGCGCAGGTGCCGATCGGGGACCCACTCGAAGAGGGGATCTTGATGGGACCGGTGGTCAACGAGGCGGCCGTTCACAACATGCTCACGGCGATCGATCTCGCCAAGGGCCAGGGAGGAGAGCTGCTCTACGGGGGGAACCGGCTGGAGGAGTTGGGCCCCAACTACGTGGAACCGACGATCATGAAGATGCCCAAGGACGCCGAGATCCTGCAGGAGGAGACCTTCGCCCCGCTGCTGTACATCATCCCGGTAGCGTCGGTCGAAGAAGCGATCGATGTCCAGAACGGTGTCCGACAGGGGCTATCGTCGGCGATCTTCACCGACTCTGTCAGCAGCGCCGAGAAGTTCCTGTCCCACCAGGGGTCCGACTGTGGCATCGCCAACGTCAACATCGGCACATCCGGCGCCGAGATCGGTGGCGCGTTCGGCGGGGAGAAGGAGACCGGCGGAGGCAGAGAGGCGGGCTCGGATGCTTGGAAGGCGTACATGCGCCGGCAGACGACCACGATCAACTGGAGCGGGGAGCTGCCGCTTGCTCAAGGTATCGAGTTTGGATAGCAGGCAGGCGCGATGACGTTCTCCATCGTCGGACATGACCCCGCCACCCGGGAGTGGGGTGTCGCCGTGGCATCCAAGTTCCTGGCGGTGGGGGCTGTCGTGCCGTGGGCCCGGGCCGGTGCCGGAGCGGTGGCGACCCAGTCCTACGCCAACGTCACCTACGGTCCGGACGGGCTGGAGGCGATGGCGAGCGGCGCGTCGGCAAAAGGGGCGATCCGCTCCGTCACCCGCGCCGACGATCAGCGTGACCTTCGCCAGGTCGGGATGGTCGATGCGAACGGCACGGCGGCGACGTTCACCGGCTCCGGCTGTTTCGATTGGGCCGGTGGCCGCACCGGTTCCGGCTACGCCTGCCAGGGGAACATTCTGACCGGACCGGAGGTGGTCGATCAGATGGCAGAGACGTTCGAGTCGGCCGATGGGACCCTGGCGAGCAGGCTCTTCGCTGCGCTCAGCGCCGGTGATGCGGCAGGAGGCGACCGCCGCGGACGCCAGTCCGCGGCACTGCTCGTCGTGAGAGAAGGCGGCGGGTACCTCTCTGGCAGTGATGTGGCGGTGGATCTGCGCGTCGACGACCATCCCGAACCGGTGGCCGAGCTTGCCCGGTTGATCAGGATTCACGACCTGCTGATGCCGAGGCCCGAGGATCTCGCGTTCGTTCCGATCCACGCCGCCCTCGCCCAGGTGATCCGCGGGGCTCTCACGGAACGAGGCTACGAGTGCGGCGACGGCCGAAGCTACGACGACGCGCTGCGCAACGCCTTGTTTGCCTGGATCGGTACGGAGAACCTGGAAGCCCGATGGTCGGACGAGCCCGAGATCGAACAGAAGGTGCTGGAGCTGCTCGTCGCCAGCTCGAGTACCCCCGGCCAGGGGTGAGGCGACCTGGAGGTCTTCTTCCAACATAAGGTGGCTGCCCCGCCTAGTTTGGACGTGTGGACGTATTCCTTGGACGATCGACGTGGCTCGACGCCCTGACCCAGGCACGAGAGACAGCTCAGAACGGACAGGTTGCAC
>CBEVHI010000126.1:0-6290 GCA_965549635.1 uncultured bacterium
AGGAGGACGCCCCCCATGAGGTCGGTGAGGCCATCGCCCGATTCGTTCGCCGGCTCCGATAGTCACCCCACGATCGTGAGGATCCGCATCAACGTTCGCGGAGCGGTCCAAGGGGTAGGGTTCCGTCCGTACGTCTACCGCCTTGCTCATGAAGAGCACCTCGGCGGATGGGTCGTCAACGACACCTCAGGGGTGTTCATCGAGGTGGAAGGCCCGAGACAGGCTGTTGCCCGATTCGTGGATCGACTCCCGGCAGAAAGTCCACCGCTCTCCCGCATCGAGTCGATCAGCACGGCGGAGATCGAGCCCTGCAACGACCTCCGGTTCCACATCAGGGCAAGTGAGCAGCAAGGGCCGAAGACGGCACTGATACTCCCCGATGTCGCCACCTGCTCCGACTGCCGAGCCGAGGTCCTCGATTCAGGGAACCGCCGCCACAGCTACGCGTTCACGAACTGCACCAACTGTGGCCCCCGGTTCAGCATCATTGTCGACCTGCCGTACGACCGGCCGAACACGACGATGAGCGCGTTCACGATGTGCGACCGCTGCGCAACAGAGTACGAGAATCCTGCCGACCGTCGATTCCACGCACAACCGAATGCCTGTCCGGACTGCGGACCTCAACTTGCGTTCTGGGAACGATCTGAGCGCGGCCTCGCTCAGACGCTCCTCGAGAAGGAGGCGCTCGCTGGAGCAGCCGCGGCACTCAAGGCAGGCGACATCGTCGCCGTCAAGGGTCTCGGCGGGTTCCACCTCATGGTCGACGCCCGCAATGCGGAGGCGATCGCCAAGCTGCGAGACCGCAAACCGCGACCTCACAAACCACTCGCGCTGATGGCTCGCGACCTCGATCAGCTGCGAACGATCGTGGAGACCGATCGACTCGTCGAAGCTCTCCTCAGCTCTCCGGAGGCTCCCATCGTTCTCCTGCCCCGGCGACCGGGAACGACCGTGGCGGAGAATGCTGCGCCGGACAATCCCACGCTGGGCGTGATGCTTCCCTACACGCCGCTGCACCATCTGCTACTCCGGAGCATCGACTTCCCGGTCATCGCCACCAGCGGGAACTTGACCGACGAACCGATCTGCACGAATTCGCAAGACGCGTTCGAACGGCTCGGACGTATCGCCGACCACTTCCTGGTCCACAACCGCCCCATCCAACGCCACGTTGACGACAGTGTGGCCTGGATCGTCGACGGTCACCCGGGCCTCCTCAGACGTGCCCGTGGCTACGCACCGCTCCCCGTCCACCTGTCGCATCCGACCCCTCCGGTGCTTGCCGTGGGAGGTCATCTGAAGAACACCATCGCGCTGGCCATCGGCCCGAGGGTCTTCGTCTCCCAGCACATCGGCGACCTCCAGACACCGGAGGCCCAGAACGCATTCGAGCGAGCGATCGAAGACTTTCTGCACATGTACGGAGTCGCACCGGAGGTCATCGCTCACGACCTCCACCCGGACTACGCGTCGACCCGATGGGCCCTCCGTTCAGCTTTCACCGATCGCACGGTAGCCGTCCAACACCATCACGCTCACCTCGCGTCCTGCCTCGCCGAAAACCACTCCGACGGACCGGCACTGGGGGTGACGTGGGACGGCACCGGCTACGGGAGCGACGGAACGGTGTGGGGCGGGGAGTTTCTCCTCGGGGATGCTTCCGGATTCGAGCGGGTCGCCCATCTGAGAACGTTCCGGCTCCCCGGAGGCGACGCCGCAGTCGCTGAGCCGAGACGCGTCGCCCTCTCGCTTTTGTTCGAGTATCTCGGCGAGGACGCTTTCGATCGTCCCGAGGTGTTGAGGGCGTTCACGGATGTCGAACTGGTCCCCCTCCAACGCATGTTGCAGACAGGATTCCGCTCCCCACGAACATCGAGCGCTGGTCGCCTCTTCGACGGCGTCGCATCCCTGCTCGGCTTGCGTCAACGCGTTTCGTACGAAGGCCAGGCAGCGATGGCCCTCGAGTACTCGATAGACCCGAGCATCGAGGACGCCTACCCCGCGATGGAAGGATCAGAACTCGATTGGGGTCCGCTCCTCGATGCGATCCTCGACGATCTGGCGCGACGCACCCCTGTGGGTGTGATCGCTGCCCGTTTCCACAATTCGCTCACCAGCTCGATTCTCGGCGTCGCACGACGCGTGGGCGAGCCACGAATCGCCTTGTCCGGTGGGTGCTTCCAGAATCGACGGTTGACGGAACGCTCCGCGAAGGTTCTCCGCAAGAACCGATTCGAGGTTCTCCTCCACCGTCTCGTACCACCAAATGATGGAGGGATCTCCCTCGGACAGGTGGCAGTCGCGGCAGCATCCCTGAACTAACAATGCATCTCACACATCTCGACGGCCAGTCACCGCCGGCATCCCCTGACAAAGACCGCTTCCGAAGTGACCTTCGGCACCGCCCCAAGCTCCAAGCAAGCCGAGAAAAACCGACTTTCGGCACCCATCAAAGAGACTTTGGGCCCTAGAGCCCCAGTAGAGGATGTGCACTATTTGAGATGTTGTGTGGACGGACCGCACGGTGGGTGCTTTCGCTGCGAGCGAGACCGTGGTCGGACTCAACCCGAGCGAGGAAGAACCTCCGCCTGCCCCCTCCATCGTGATCGGACTCGGCAACGACATCGCTTCCGATGATGGTGTCGGCATTCACGTCGCCCGAATCCTCAAGCATCGTCTCAGGGAGCGCGACGATATCGAGGTCATCGCCCTGCCATGGGCCGGGTTCACCTTGCTCGACGTCCTACGCGATCGGCGGCGCGCCGCCATCGTCGACTGCCTCAGCACAGGTGACCAACCACCCGGAACGGTCGTGCGGCTGAGCGAGCAGGCCTATGCGGGCTCGGTTCGCCTCAATTCCTTCCACGACATCAGCTACCCGACCGTCATGGCGCTCGGGCGACAAATGGACTGGGACATGCCGGCCGACGTCGCCATCTGGGGCATCGAAGCGGGCCACCTCGGCGACTTCGGGGAAGAACTGTCCCCTGCGGTTGCCGACGGGGCCCAACGCGTGATCCACGAGGTGATCCTCTTCCTCGATGCAGAGGACACCCAGCCCGACGCACAGGAGTGAGATGATGAAACTGACCGTCAATCCGATGAGCGGCCCCCCCGAGCCAGGGGTGCTCGCCCAAAGCGAACGAGAGCTGCGCGAGGCGTTCCTCGAGGAGGTGGCGCGCATCCCCGGAGGCGGCCGCCTCGATCAGTGCATCCAGTGCGGAACCTGCACGGCATCCTGCCCGGTGAGCTTCGCAATGGATCTCACCCCGCGACAGCTCATAGCGATGTTCAGGGCCGGTGCCATCGAAGAGCTGCTGAGAAGTCGCACGATCTGGCTGTGCGCGTCGTGCTACAGCTGCACGCTGCGCTGTCCCGAAGAGATCCAGATCACCGCGCTCATCTACGCGCTGAAACGGATCGCCATCGAGCGGGGCATCTTCCCCAAGCGATTCCCCGTCCACGTACTCTCCGAAACCTTCACGGCCACCGTGCAGCGGTACGGCCGCAACTTCGAGATGGGTCTGCTCCTGCGTTACTTCCTTCGTACCAAACCTCTCGGGCTTCTCAGATGGCGCAGGCAGGGTCTCGCCCTGCTCCGTCACGGACGCATGCAGCTACGCCCGAGCAAGATCAAGGGCATCGACGGTCTCCGCCACATCATCGCTGCGGCGGAGACCTTCGACGAACCCCAAGAACAAGAGCGCTGGGAGAAGACAACGAGCGCCGTCGGCTACGAAGCCATCGGGAGGTAGCACCATGCGATACACCTACTACCCGGGATGCAGCCTGCACGCCACCGGCGTCGGCTACGAGAAGTCAATGCGTGCAGTCTTCGAGAAGCTCGGCGCGAAGCTGGACGAACTGGACGACTGGAACTGCTGCGGCGCCACTGCCTATATGTCCGTGAAGAAGACCGTGGCGTACGCGATCTCGGCAAGGAATCTGGCCCTCGCCGAGAAGGCCGGGAACGACATCGTCGCGCCGTGCAGCGCCTGCTACTACGTGCTCAGCCGCACCCGCAAGAAGCTGAAGGAGATCCCGGAGCTCAACAACAGGGTCACGACCGCACTGGCAGAAGCCCGACTCAGCACCGACCTGAGTGTCCCCGTCCGACACCCTCTGGAGGTCCTGCTGCACGACGTCGGCATCGACAAGATCGTCGAAGCGCAAACGCACTCCATCGCCGAGTTCAAGCCCGCTTGCTACTACGGCTGCCAGATCGTTCGGCCCTATCCGGCCATCGAGGAGGACGATCCGGAGAACCCCATGTCGATGGAGCGCCTGTTCACCGCACTGGGCGCAGCGCCTGTCGACTACCCGCCGAAGGTCGAGTGCTGCGGCGGGATGTTGGTGGCAACCTTCAGTCAGGTTGCCGAGCAACTCAGCTCCAGTCTGATGGGCTGGGCTAGAGAGCGGGGTGCGAACTGCATAGTGACCGTGTGCCCGCTCTGCCAATCGAACCTCGACCTCCTGAACCTGTCGAATGGAGACAGCCCAATACCGGTCCTGTACTTCACCCAAGTCATTGGGCTCGCACTCGGATGCTCGCCCAAGGAAGTTGGCCTGCAACACGGCCTGGTTCCGGTGCCGATGAAGACCCCAGAACTGTCAGAGAGGCCGCTGAGCCACAGCGGCGCGAGAGAGAGTTGACATGGATGCGAATGACGACATCAGAACAGGTGTCTACGTCTGCCACTGCGGATTCAACATCTCGGCGACGGTGGACGTCGAGGCCGTTCGGGACGAAGCCGCGAGCAGGCCGAACGTGGTCTCCGCTCGCGACTACCTCTTCATGTGCTCAAACGCGGGCCAGGACCTGATCAAGAAAGACATCCTCGAGAGAGGCGTTAACCGAGTGGTCGTGGCGGCCTGCAGTCCCCTCATGCACGAACCAACGTTCAGAAGCGCCGCCGGGGAGGCGGGCCTGAACCCCTACCTCGTGCAGATCGCCAACATCCGAGAACACTGTGCCTGGGTGCACGCTGATCGAGATGCGGCCACAGAGAAGGCGAAGCACCTCGTCAATGGTGCCGTGAACCGAGTCGCCCTCCAGCAGCCCCTGGAACCAATGCGCGCCGGTATGCACCCCTCGACCCTGGTCGTTGGAGGGGGCATTGCCGGCATTCAGGCAGCGCTGACGATCTCGGACTCCGGCAGCGATGTCTACCTCGTCGAACGCCAATCGACGATCGGCGGCAAGATGGCGTTGTTCGACAAGACCTTCCCCACGCTCGATTGCGCGTCCTGCATTCTCACACCGAAGATGGTGTCTGCCGACCGCCGGGAGAACCTCCACATCCTCACATTGAGCGAGGTGGAGTCTGTCGAAGGTTTCGTGGGCAACTTCACGGTTCGTGTCCGCGAGAAGGCCAGATACGTCACCACCGACTGCACTTCGTGCGGCGAGTGCGTCAAGGTCTGTCCATCGTCGGTCCTCGATCCGTTCAACGAGTACACCACGACCCGCACTGCCATACACAAGGCGTTTCCACAGGCGATTCCCAGCACGTATTCGATCGACCGGCAGGGCAAATCTCCCTGCATGGAGGCCTGCCCGATCCATCAGAACGCTGCCGGGTACGTCGCCTTGGTGGCAGACGGCAGGCTCGAAGAAGCCGCCAAGCTCATACGCCGCGAGAACCCACTGCCGTTCATCTGCAGCAGGGTCTGCTATCACCCATGTGAGGAAGCCTGCAGCCGGGGACAGGTCGAGGAACCGATCGCCATTCGCGACCTGAAGCGGTTCGTCATGGATTGGGAACGGGAACACGTCCCGGAGCCGGAACCGCCGGAGCCCGAGCACGACTACCCGGAGAGGGTCGCCGTTGTCGGGTCCGGGCCGGCCGGTCTGACCTGCGCCTTCGACCTCGCCCACAAGGGATACAAAGTCACCGTCTTCGAAAAGCACGACAAGCTGGGCGGAATGCTGGCCGTTGGGCTTCCCAGCTATCGCTGTCCCAGGGATCTCGTCGATTACGACCTCGACTACATCCGCAGACTGGGCGTGGACATGGTGACGAGAAGAGAACTGGGGAAAGACTTCACCCTCGATGATCTCCTGAGCGACCAGCCAGAGTTCGGATTCGCCGCGGCGTTTCTCGGCATCGGTGCACACAAGGGCTTGCCGCTCAACGTGCCGGGCGAAGACGCTGATGGCGTCATCAGCGGGGTCGAATACCTCCGGAACATCAACCTTGGTCTCCCTCAGGAGACGGGAAGTCGCGTCGCCATCGTCGGTGGCGGCAACACCGCCCTCGACGCGGCACGAACGGCTCGTCGAGAAG
>CBEVHI010000127.1:0-6274 GCA_965549635.1 uncultured bacterium
TCACCTCGGTGCCACGACCGAAGATCACCACCGAGCGGTAGTTCATCGAGTGGTCGAACGCCGAGGCGTCGAGCACCAGGCCGTCGAGCAGGGTCACTGCGATGGAGACGTCCCTGCCGGATCGCAGCGTCTTCATCATGCGACTCGCCGGAGAGCCGTGCAGGACGAGGCTCTTGTCGATCCGACCGTAGTTCGACGGGATCACGACCGGCCCGTCATCGACGAAGCCGACATGACAGAAGAGGCCCTCATCGAGAACCGAGGCGATCTCAGCCCAGTCGTGACTCCCGCGTTCTGGGTGACGGTGCAGTGTTGTGCGTTCGGTTGGCATCCGATCAGCCTAGATCCGTGACGGGGAGCAACCCAGATGGCCGTGTCCTGGCGACACGTTGCCGGCTCCGCTCGACACTGACTTGCCGAAATACCCGGTCGGAAGGGCCGGATGGCCCATTGGAGGAGGGGAGCGCGCCAGGCATCATCAAGACATATGGAGAGAAGTCGAACACATAAGCTTGAGTTTTTGCTCGTGATAGTCGCGGCTGCGTCGGTCGTGCTCGCCGTGGGCGCGCCCGGGAAAGCAGGTCCGGGAGAAGCCGCGCCCGCTCTCAACGCCGAAGTGACTCCCGGGAACAACAGTACGTGCCTGGCCTGCCATCAGCAGCCGGGCGTGGCGTTCGTGCTGCCCTCGGGCGAAGCCGTGCCGGCGACCATTGACCCGGAGCGGTGGCAAGCGTCTGAGCACGGCCAGCATGACATGGCCTGCATCCAGTGTCATGACGCCATCACAGGAGTGCCACACGATCAGGCATCGGGCTTCGACCGACGCGCATTCGTGATCGATCAGTCCGAGGTGTGTGTCGACTGTCACACCGACGAAGGATCGGGGATGGCGGATTCGGTGCACACTGCAGCCCGAGCATCAGGCAATCGTGACGCGGCAACCTGCTCGGACTGTCACGACCCCCACTACGCAACCAATCCGCCGGTCTCGCACACCGAGATACCGGCGACCTGCAGGGAGTGCCATCTGGGGGTCTACGAGTTCTACGCAGACAGCGTGCATGGATCGGCACTCACCGAGGGCAACCCCGACGTGCCGACGTGCACCGACTGTCACGGTGTGCACGGGATCCAAGGTCCCGACAACTCGCCATTCCGCCTGTTCTCGCCGACGATCTGCGCGGGCTGCCATGGGGATGCCGACCTCATGGACAAGTACGGGGTCAGCACCAATGTATTCGACACGTACATCAGTGACTTCCACGGGACGACCGTGCTCTTGTTTGAGAAGATCGCTCCAGACCAGGAGACCAACAAGCCGGTATGCATTGACTGCCACGGGGTACACGACATCATCGCAACGGACAACCCCCGCAGCACCGTGTACCAGGAGAACCTGTTGCGCACGTGTCAGCGATGTCACCCTGACGCTGAAGCGGACTTCCCTGCATCCTGGCTCGGCCACTACCAGCCGGAACCCGACAAGGCTCCTCTCGTGTACTACGTCAAGCTGTTCTACAGGATTCTGATTCCGTTGGTCATCGGAGCAATGGCGCTGTTCGTTCTGATCGACATCTACGGAACCTTGAGGAGGAGGCGCCGCCATGTCTGAGCGTTTCGAGCGATTCACCCCGTCAGATCGTGTCGAGCACTGGGTGCAGGTCGTGTCGTTCACTGTGCTGGCGATCACCGGACTCGTGCAGAAGTGGCCCGAACTCGGCTTGACGAACACGATCATCGGTTGGCTCGGCGGGATCGAGTTGGTGCGGCTGATCCACCATGTGTCCGCCGCAGTGCTGCTGCTTGCAGTGATCTATCACGTGGGAACCGCCGGGTATCGCTTGTTCGTCAAGCGAGAAGGCAAGCTCATGTACCCAACGCTTCAGGACGGGTGGGCCGCAGTCCATGCCGTCGCCTACAACTTGGGTCTTCGCAACGAGCCGCCGAAAGAAGGCCACTTCACGTTCGCGGAGAAGGCCGAGTACTGGTCGATCTTGTGGGGAACGGCGGTCATGGCTGTGACCGGGTTCATGATGTGGAACCCGATTGCCACTACCGCACTGCTGCCGGGACAGTTCGTCCCTGCGGCGAAAGCGGCCCATGGGGGAGAGGCGATCCTCGCCGTGCTGGCGATTCTCGTTTGGCACGTCTACCACGTGCACATCAAGCATCTGAACAAGAGCATGTTCACCGGTTACCTGACCCGTGACGAGATGGAGGAGGAGCACGCTGGTGCGCTCGAAATGATCGCTGCCGGCAAACCAGTTGTGTTGGCCCCGGCTCCAGATGTGGTCGCAAGGAGAAGCAGGGTCTTCTTCCCGGCCTACGTGATCGTTGCTGTTGCGATGCTCATCGGCACCTATCTGTTCATCACCTTCGAACAGACGGCGATACTGACCGTTGAACCGCTCGAGCAGGTCCAGATCTACCAGCCGGCAACGACCACGCTTCCGTAGGAGCCCTATCGGAGCCTTGGATCGGCCACGTCGGGGTCGATCCCGTAGCGGTCGATCGCGTCGGCGACCAGGTCGGCAGACACCGTCCCTTCTGCCGCCAGCGCCGACAGCACCGCCACGACAACATGGCCGGCGTCGGTCTCGAAGAAGCGGCGCAAGCCCTCCCTGGTGTCAGAACGACCGTATCCGTCAGTTCCGAGAGGGGTGAAGCCGGCCGGCACCCATCGGGCAATCTGGTCGGGGACCGCCTTCATGTAGTCGGTCACTGCTACTACCGGCCCGGGAGCTTCGTCGAGGAGACGGGTGACCAAGGGGATGCGGTGTTCGGAGGTCGGGTGGAGTCGGTTCCACCGTTCCACGCTCAGAGCTTCCTCGCGCAGCCGCTTGTAGGACGTGGCACTCCACAGTTCCACCCCAACGTCGTAGTGCTCGGCAAGCTGCTCCTGGGCCTGTCGAGCGGCAGTGTGTGCAGAGCCTGAGAACAGCACCGTTGCCGCGTGGGCGTGTTCCTCCGGTGCGTCGGCCCATCGGTACAAGCCATCGATGATTCCCTGATCGGCGCCTTCGGGTTTGGCCGGCTGGGCGTAGTTCTCGTTGTAGATGGTGATGTAGTAGAAGACGTCCTCTCCGTCTCCTCCATACATCCGCCCGATGCCCTCTTCGATGATGGTTGCGAGTTCGTACGCGAAGGCCGGGTCATAGGCCTCGCAGGAGGGCACGGTGGAGGCGAGCAGGAGGCTGTGGCCATCCTGATGCTGGAGACCTTCCCCGAGCAGTGTGGTGCGCCCTGCGGTTGCGCCCATGAGGAAGCCCCGCGCTCTGGCGTCGGCGGCAGCCCAAACGAAGTCGCCGATCCGCTGGAAGCCGAACATCGAGTAGAAGGTGTAGAAGGGAACCATGGGGACACCCCGGTGGGCATACGCGGTGGCCGCAGCCGTCCACGAGGCGACCGCGCCGGCCTCGGTGATCCCTTCCTCGAGGATCTGCCCGTCGGTGCTCTCCTCATACGAGAGCAAGAGGCCCGCGTCGACCGGTGTGTAGCGCTGTCCATGGGGCGCGTAGATCTTCAGCTCTTTGAACAGAGAGTCCATCCCGAACGTCCTGCCCTCGTCGGGGATGATCGGTACGACGCGAGGGCCGAACGACTCGTGGCGGGCCAGGTTGCGGAGGAGCCGGGTGAAAGCCATTGTCGTCGAGAAGGACTGGGTTCCGGAACCAGTGTCGAACTCGGCAAACGGCTCGTGGCCGGGGAGCGAGATCGGCCGTCTTGTCTTCACGATCCGTTTGGGGACTGAACCCCCGAGCGTTCTCCGTCGCTCCATCAGGTACTCGAACTCCGGAGTGCCTTCCTCTGGCCGGTAGTAGGGAGGTTCCTTGTCGGCGGTCAACATATCGTCGGGGATTTCGGCCTCGAGGTGGAGTCGATCCCGCAGTCCGATCAGCTCGCGTCCTGTCAGCTTCTTGATCTGGTGTGTGGCGTTGCGGGCTTCCACGTTGGGTCCCAGGGTCCATCCCTTGATCGTCTTGGCCAGGATGACCGTCGGGCGACCCTCGTGCTCGACCGCCGCCCGATATGCGGCGTAGACCTTGTGGTAGTCGTGGCCGCCGCGCGGCAGTTTGCGGAGCTGTTCGTCGCTGAGGTGTTCGACCAGCTTGCGCAGGCGCAGGTCCGGACCGAAGAAGTGTTCCCGGATGTAGTCTCCAGACTCGACCGCGTACTTCTGATACTCACCGTCGAGGGTGCTGTTCATCTTGTTGACCAATACGCCATCGACGTCTCGCGCCAGCAGCTCATCCCAGCCGGATCCCCAGATGACCTTGATCACATTCCATCCGGCACCGCGAAACATCGCTTCGAGCTCCTGGATGATCTTGCCGTTGCCGCGTACCGGTCCGTCGAGACGCTGCAGGTTTGCGTTGATGACCCAGGTGAGGTTGTCGAGACCTTCTCGGGCGGCGATGTTCACTCCGGCGACCGCCTCCGGCTCGTCCATCTCGCCGTCTCCAAGAAACGCCCAAACACGAGAGGCAGAGGTGTCGTCGATGCGACGGTTGTGCAGGTAGCGGTTGAACCGGGCCAGGTAGACCGAGTTGAGAGGTCCGAGACCCATGGACACGGTGGGGAACTCCCAGAAGTCCGGCATCAGGCGAGGGTGGGGGTAGGAGGAGATGCCTTCACCTCCCACTTCGAGCCGGAAGTGGTCGAGCTGGCTCTCGGTGAGCCGCCGCTCGAGAAACGCACGGGCGTAGATGCCAGGTGCGGCGTGGCCTTGGAAGAAGATGTGGTCTCCCGGCGAGCCGTTGTCCTTGCCGTGGAAGAAGTGGTTGAAACCGACTTCGTAGAGCGCCGCCGAGGAAGCGAACGTCGACAGATGACCGCCGATGCCTTCGGCGGCGTGGTTCGCCCGCACGACCATGACGGCGGCGTTCCAGCGGATGAACCGGCGGATGCGCTTCTCGAGGAAGTCATCTCCCGGGAACCACGCCTGTTCCCCCGTCGGGATCGTGTTCACGTAGGGGGTTGTGATCGTTGCGGGGATGCCTACCTGCTGCTCCCTGGCGCGCATGAGCATGCGTGAGAGCAGATAGCGGGCACGGGTCTTGCCCTCGATGGCGATGAGTTGATCGAGCGAGTCCAGCCACTCGCCGGTTTCGGTCGGGTCGGTATCGGGGAGTTGCTGGACGAAGCGGTCGATGTTCATGGACGTTTCTCCTGGGATCGATCTGAGGGTATCGAGAACGAGCGGCTAATGCGTCGTCGTACACTGCGTCTCGTGAATGATCTGCCCACCTATCGGGATGTGCAGGAGGCAGCGGGCCGCATCCTGCCGTACGTGCACCGCACCCCTGTCATGACCTCCTCGACGCTCGATGCACAGCTGGGGGCTGCAATCCACTTCAAGTGCGAGAACCTGCAGAAGGTTGGCGCCTTCAAGGCGAGAGGCGCTGTGAACGCCGTTCTCTCTCTCGACGACGAGGCGGCAGCGCGAGGTGTGGTCACACACTCGTCGGGAAACCATGGACAGGCACTCGCCTATGCCGCATCGATCCGGGGCATTCCCTGCGCCGTGGTGATGCCCGACAGCGCCCCCCGGGTCAAGGTCGACGCCGTACGCGGGTACGGGGCCGACGTGGTGTTCTGCCCGCAGTCGGAACGCGAGGTGACCGCAGAGCGTGTCCGGGCCGAGCGTGGAGCAGTGATCATTCATCCGTTCGACGACCCCACCGTGATCGCCGGCCAGGGGACGGCCGCGTTGGAGCTGATTCACCAGGTGGAGGGTTTGAACCTCCTGGTTGCACCGATCGGCGGGGGAGGCCTCCTCTCGGGGACGGCGCTGGTCGCCGAGGCTCTCCTTCCGGATGCCCGAGTGATCGGGGCGGAACCGGCGCTGGTCGACGACGCCTACCGTTCGCTCGTGAGCGGCTTCCGCCAGCCGAGGGTGCCGAGACCGGCAACGATCGCCGACGGGTTGCTGACCGGGATCGGCGATCGGGCGTTCCGGATTCTCAGCAATCGTGGAGTGGAGATCGTCACCGTCACCGAGGAGCAGATCATCGCCGCCGCCCGTTTCTTCCACGAGAGGATGAAACTCGTCGTCGAGCCTTCCGGTGCGACTGGTCTGGCCGCGGTGAGGACGATGGGAGAGCAGGTTCAGGGATTGCGAGTCGGCGTGATCATCTCGGGAGGCAACACCGACTCCTCGTGGTTGGTGTGACCGGCGCATAGCCTTCTCTCCCTCGTACCCAGGGCTCGTAGGTACCGTGGCGGTACTCCTGAGCCCAGGGTTGGTGGGTACCGTGGCGGTACTCCTGAGCCC
>CBEVHI010000128.1:0-6263 GCA_965549635.1 uncultured bacterium
TTCTCCGAGAAGGATCTGCGGCCGATGGGGAGGGCGACGAGAGGGGTGAGGGGCGTCCGGCTGCGTGAGGGCGACGAGGTGATAGCGGCGGCGTCGAGCAAGGATGGCGAAGAGGTGCTGCTGGTGACATCAGGGGGATACGGAAAGCGCGTGAAGATGGACCAGTTCCCTTCCCAGAAGCGAGGAGGGGTTGGCGTGAAGTCGTTCAAGCTGACCAGAGTGCGAGGTCACCTGATAGCGGGAAGGGCGGCCGCGACGGGAGCAGAGGTGTTCGCCATCTCCTCCGACGGCGTGGTGATCAGGATCAACACCAAGACCATCAGCCGGCAGAAACGAGAAGCCAGTGGCGTGAAGGTGATGAACGTCGCCGCGGGGGTGGAAGTCACGGCGATCGCCCCGGTTCCGGTGGAGGAGTGAGCCGGTGACGTCCGGGTCCTGGCGGTTGTCCGTACCAGGGGTACACTCGTCGAGAACGAGGAGTTGAGAGGTATGGCCGTTCGGCGGGTTCGCCGGGTTGTGCGCAAGTTCGATCCGTGGACGGTGATGAAGGTGTCACTGGTCTTCTACGCTGTGCTCGGACTCGTGTTCATCCTGGCGATCGTGATCCTGTGGGCGGTGATCACCAACGCCGGAATCCCGCAGGCGATAGAGGACTTCCTGAAGAAGATCACCCTGCTCGACCAGGATGCGACGCTGTTCTCCAGCGGTGAGGACTATCTGCGGGTTGTGGTCTTTCTCGCCGTGGTGTGGACGACCCTCATGACCGGTCTGACGACCCTCGCTGCGGTGATGTACAACCTGATCTCCGATGTCGTAGGGGGAGTCGAGATCGTCGTCCTCGAAGAGACCCTCAACGTGCCGGCCGCACCGACCCCCGTCCGTCCCCCGCAACGGTGGCTGACCCCTCCCGCGACCAGCGAAGAGGAGCTACCGACCGAAGAGATCGAGGCGGATCAGATCAAGGCCGCCGGAACCTAGCGAACTCCAACCCAGCCCGCTCGGCCGCGTCCAGGTACTGGCGGGCGACGTCGGCGAGGGACACGACGCCCGGATCCCACGGTCGTTTCGTCATCACCACGGCGGCCGCGGCGAGAGCGATTCCGTTGAGAAATGCAGCGTGATCGGCGACTCCCACGGCGCCGTCCCCGTCGCGAATCATCACCCCACCCCAATCCGTATCGGTGGGAGCAAGCAGGAGTCCGTCGGGCCGGGGGGATGCCCGCAGGGATCCGACGGGCGGAGGGAAGAGGACACGTTCGCCCCGACGGAGAGGGGTACCTGTCGTGGTCACGGCGACGGACGTCGGAGTCGATAGTTCCAGAGCGAGGGATTTGGCAACCGCGATGAGGCTCGCCCCGGCGAAGACGGGTACCGGCACGGTCTGATCGAACTCTTCAGACAGGACCAGTGGGACGCTCGCATCGACGGCCAAAGCGACGGCCCGTTCGGGGGTGTTCGTGTCGGAGAGCAAGAGATCCCATTCGGTCAGGTCAGTGACCCTCTGGATGCGGGGATCGCTTCCCGGGTCCTGATCGAAGACCCCGAGGGACTCGAGGTCTGGGTCGGAGAGGAGCACGCTCGCCGCGCGGCCCGCAATCGGGCCCGTCTGCAGGATGGCGACTCTCACTGTCGGGTGAACGGTTCCCACGTCCCTGCCGGGCGTGCGGCAGAGCGGCGTCGCAACAGGGCGACACCGATGGCAACCATCGCGAAGAGGATGAGCTTGCGCATCGTTGGGAGTGTAGGGGAGCCGGTCGTGGCAGGTTCAACTCAATCGTGCCCCCGAAACGTCCGAAAGGACATCAAATGGAACACGTGGCACTGTGGCTCGACAAAGCCGCGGCAGGAGTGGCCGTCGCCCTGCTCGTCAGCATGGTGTGGTTCGTCGCCCTCAAGATCAGAGGAGCTCGACGACGCCTGAACGCATCCGAACGTAGGGCAGGCTACGTGGACACACTGAGCACTCTCGTCATTGCTCGAGGCGCCATTCCCCGACTTCTACGAAGGCGGTCGAGAGATCCGATTCTTCGGGAGGTATTGGTGGAGTACCTGAGGTTTCTCGAGGGTGATGAGCGTCGGTTCCTGCTCGAGATGGCCAACTCGATGGGTCTGGTGGCTCGCTTCGTTCAAGAACTGCACCATCGTGACCGCGAGGTGAGGGTCCGTGCCGCCGAGGCACTCACCGAGTTCGCCGACCCCGGCACGGTCGAGGGGCTCGTCATGGCGCTGTCCGACCCGGTCCCCGAGGTGCGAATCCAGGCAGTAGCGGCACTCGCTCGCCTCGGAAACCCGCTCAGCGTCAAGTCGATTCTGGTGCAGTTGGACAGAGAGGAGGAGTGGGCTGCGCACCGCATCGCCGATGCTCTCGGTGTCTTTGGCGCGGACGCGGTTGCGGTGATGAACCAGTATGTGCAGCGATCCGGCAAATACATGGGACTGGTGATCAGGGCCCTGGGAAAGATCGGGGACGTGCGATCCGAAGAGGTGTTGCTCGACTCACTGGACTCTCCCGACAAGGAGGTGCGCATCAGAGCAGCGGCAGCCCTGGGATCGACCAGCACGCCCGTTGGCCTGCAGGACCTCGTGCAAGCACTGCGCGATCCGGTATGGGAGGTCAGAGCGCAGGCCGCCAGAGCTTTGGGGGAGGGAGGCGACCAGAGGGCTGTCCCCTCTCTGCGCCACGCGCTCACCGACACCTCGTGGTGGGTGCGGAACAACGCTGCCGTGGCGCTGTCGTCCATTCGGGGGGGAGTGGAGGCGCTCAGGGACGCTCTCGACGACAGGGACAGGTTCGCGAGGGACATAGCCGCCGCGACGTTGCTGTCGATTGGTGCGGCCCGCAAAGCCATGGAGCAGGTTGATGCCGACGATCCGTTGGAGAGGGAGAAGGCTCGGTCGCTCATCAGGAAGCTGGCGCAGGCCGGGAAAGGGGAGTACTTCCGTCAGGCGATCAGACTCGGGGAGATTGCCGAGAACGAGTCGATCGACCTCGAAGCTTGGGAAAGCGGAACCGGCTGAGACCTCAGGCGGCTACGCGTCTCGTCCGCACCAGTTTGATTCCTTCGACGACGAGGAAGATGGGAACGGCCACGGCGAGCATCAGGAGCCAGTCCTGCCATCGAAGGGGGACGGTGTGCAGCAACTTCTGGAGGAACGGGGTGTAGACGGCGGCCACCTGAAGTCCGATGGTGAGGGTCCATGCGGCCAGCACCCATGGGTTGGTCCAGAACCCGACCTTCCTGAGGGGTTGGCGAAGGGACCGGAAGTTGAAGACGTTCATCTTCTCCAGCAGGATGATTCCCGTGAAGGCGACCGTCTGCGCGGTTGCGATCGCATCGGGGCTGCGACCGAGGTCGGCCAGGTAGTGGTGGAAGAGCCACAGTGTGCCGAGCCCGATGTAGCCGCCGAGAGCGAGCAGGAGAGCGGCTCCGTAACGATTGAGGATCGGTTCCTGTGCCCCCCTGGGCGGCTGTTCCATGAGGTCATCGGAGCCGGGTTCGAGGCCCAGGGCGACGGCGGTCATCCCGTCGGTGACCAGATTCATCCACAGGATCTGCACGGGGAGCAGGATGAGGGGACCCCCCAAAAGGATGTTGATGAACACGGCGACGACCTCGCCGGTGTTCGATGAGAGCAGATAGCGAACGAACTTCTGGATGTTGTCGTACTGGCGGCGCCCCTCCTCGATGGCGCCGACGATGGAAGCGAAGTTGTCATCGGTCAAGACCATGTCGGAGGCAGCCTTGGCCACGTCGGTGCCCCGCAAGCCCATAGCGACCCCGATCTCGGCTTGCTTGAGGGCGGGAGCGTCGTTCACACCGTCGCCCGTCATCGCGACGATGTGGCCCTGGCCCTGAAGGTGGGTGACGATGCGGAGCTTGTGTTCCGGGGTGGTGCGGGCGAAGAGCACATCCTGGGAGAGGAGTTCGCCGAGTTCATCCTCTGAAGCGGCCTCGAGTTCTGTACCGGTGACGATCCGACCCACGTGCATGTGGAGTTGAGCCGCGATGGCGGCGGCAGTCTCCCCGGAATCTCCGGTGATCATGATGGGTCGGACTCCTGCTCGCCTGGCAAGCGAGATGGCCTCCGGAACCTCTGGCCGGGGCGGGTCGATGATTCCCACGACACCGAGGAGTGTCAGGTCGTTCTCGACGGCGTCTTCGTCCAGTTCGAGATGCTCGGGCAGCGTCCGTCGAGCGAGAGCGAGTGTACGGAGACCTTGTTTTGCCAGTGCGGTGTACGCCTCGACGAACTTCGAGCGGTCGGCTTCGCCGAGGGGACGTTCCTGTTGCTCGTCGAGGATGCGCGACGACCGGGAGAGGATCACCTCCGGGGCTCCCTTGCTGAAAGCCACCAGCCCTTCCTGACGGTGCTCCACGACCGTCATCCGTTTGCGGGTCGAGTTGAAGGAGAATTCGGTGACCCCGACGTCGTCCCGGTCGGGTGAGAGCCACGCTTTGTAGGCAGCGACGATCAATGCGGCCTCTGTGGGCTCGCCGAGCTGGCGCCAGCCGTCATCGAACTTGGTGATCCTGGCGTGATTGCAGACCATGCCCGTCTCCAGGAGAGCGAGCAGATCAGGACGGGACCGATGATCGATCTGCTCTCCGTCGACGACGAAGTGGCCCGCCGGGTCGTAGCCGACGCCGGTCAGGTCGACGTCGCCGGCTGCGAGCCAGATCCGGGTGACCGTCATCTCGTTCTTGGTGAGCGTGCCGGTCTTGTCGGTGCAGATCACCGTGGCCGACCCGAGCGCCTCGGCAGCCTGCAGTCGACGAAGGAGTGCGTGCCGCCTGACCATGGCCCTGATGCCCAACGCAAGCGTGATGGTGACGACGGCGGGAAGGCCTTCCGGGACGACGGCAACGGCGAGGGAGACCCCGGTCAGGAACATCTCGATGAGTGGTTTGCCCAAGAGGATCCCGGCGAGCGCGACGGCTGCGGAGATGGCAATCGAGATGATCCCCAGCTGTTTTCCGAGCACTCCGAGCTTGCGCTGGAGAGGAGTCGGATCCTGGCCGAGGCTCTGGGTCAGTTCGGCGATACGGCCGAACTCCGTGCCCATACCGGTCGCAACGACCAGACCACGGGCGCGACCGTTGGTGACGTTGGTCCCCATCCACACCATCGATGTGCGCTCGGCCAGTGGAGTGTCCTCAGCCACCGAATCGGTGCTCTTGCTGACGGAGGCCGACTCTCCGGTAAGCGCCGACTCGTCGACCTTGAGGTTGAGGCTCTCGACGAGTCGCAGATCGGCAGGTACCTGATCCCCGATCTCCAGGACGACGACATCTCCGGGAACAAGCTCCACCCTGTCGATCTCAAAGGCGACCCCGTCTCGGAGAACCGTGCACGTCGGCGAGAGCATGTTGCGCAGTGCATCGAGCGCTTGCTCCGCTCTCCACTCCTGAGCGAAGCCGAGAGCGCCGTTGAGCACGACGATGATCAGGATGGTGATGGCGTCGGCGATCTCACCGACACCGAAGGAGATTGCTGCCGCGGCCAGGAGGATCAGGATCAGGACATCGGTGAATTGACGGCCAAGTACCTCGTACCAGCGGGCGGCTCTGACTTCCTGGATGCGGTTCTCGCCGAATCGATCGCGTCTGTCTTGCGCTTCGCTCTCGGTGAGGCCGACGGCTGCGTCGCTGTCCAGATCTGCGAGCACGTCGGTCGCTGAAAGACTGTGCCATGGAGTAGTCATGATGAACGACGCCAGAATACCGGTCGGCAGGCTCGATCAGTTGATCGGTCCGGCGTCTCTGTGGACGCCCTGAAGTTCCACCCGGAGCCAACCTCACTCCATAACCGGCAATCCAGAGCGGTCATCGGTTCGATCTCGCCAAGCCGCTCAACGAGCGCAGATGTGCCGATGTGGTTGGTTCTAGCCCGCTTTCCTTCGAGGCGCGAGGTAGGAAAGGATGCGTCCCCACTTCGGGACTAGCAAGTCGTGGCCGCCGTTGGGGACCATCTCAAGTCGGGCGTTCGGAAGCGTCTTCTGCCACTGGGTCCCATGACTATGGCCCGTTTGTGGATCGGCGGCGCCATACAACAAGAGGGTCTTGGTACTCACCGCCTTGAGATCCAAACCTCGTGGAGGCTCGCTGAACGGCAGAGAGACGATTACAAGCCTCGGCAGGTCTTGATGTGCTGCGGCGAGCGTGAGAGCGTCCCATCCCCCCGTTGACCAACCGACAACACCCCCGGTGTCCGAATCCCACTCGGAGCACAGGCGCACGTCGCGCCGGGCGGTCTCGTCGGGT
>CBEVHI010000129.1:0-6246 GCA_965549635.1 uncultured bacterium
CGGGCGATGTGGTGCGCGCCCGCAACGGCAAGACCATCGAGGTGCTCAACACCGACGCGGAGGGCCGCCTCGTCCTCGCCGACGGTCTGTCGCTGGCCGCCGAGGCCGAACCGGACCTCATCATCGACCTGGCCACGCTGACCGGTGCCTGCAAGGTGGCGCTCGGCGAGAAGATCGGCGGCCTCTGGTCAAACGACGACGAGGCTGCCGACACGGTGCTGGCTGCGGCGGCGAGGGCAGGGGAGCGATTCTGGCGGATGCCGTTGCCCGACGACTACCGCAAGAACATCGACTCGGACATTGCCGACATGAAGAACACCGGCATCCGCTGGGGTGGTGCGATCAACGCCGCGCTGCTGCTCAAGGAGTTCGTCGGCGAGGTCCCGTGGGTGCATCTCGACATTGCGGGTCCGGCCCGCTGGCCGGAGGATGAGTACTACCAGTCCAAGGGCGGTTCCGGCTTTGGTGTGCGCACACTGGTCGCACTCGCCGAGGACCTGTTTGCATAACCGGTCAAGAGAAGTCCGAGGTCTGCCGATATCGGTACGGGAGAATGGCTGTATGAGTTCGCGTCGTCACCGTCTGACCGTCGTCTGTTTGGCGGTTCTCCTCGCGCTCGGGACGGCTACTGGCGCAGCCGCAGCGCCGGCCTCCGGCGAGGTCGAGTTCATCGGTGGAGGGTTCGGGCACGGCATCGGACTCAGCCAGTACGGCGCCCAAGGCATGGCGATCGACGGCTACACCGGCACCCAGATCGTTACCCACTACTTCACGGGCACATCGATCGCACAAATCTCCGACACACTTCCCCCGACCAGCTTCCTACGGGCTTTCGAGGACCCCCTGTGGGTCGGACTACTGCAGAATCGAGTGACGTTCCAGTTCAGAGCCATCGGCGGGGACCTCGAACTGTGCCAGGCAGGGGACGGGGAAGGGGCTTGCCCGAAGTCGGTGACACCGCACAGTGGGGAGTTGTGGAGCTTCACCTTCGATGGCAACAAGTGCCAGTTCGCGCACAACGGACCACAAGGCAACCCCGGTGACTGTTCGGCCAGCATCTCGTGGGGACCCGGGACCCGAGTCGAGTTGCCCGACCTCGGCTTGTCGTTCGCCCATGGGACTCTGAAGATCAGACCCGTCGGCAGTCTCCCCACCCTGAAGTTCCATGTGTCACTGGCCGTCGGCATAGAGGACTATGTGGCCGGCATCGATGAAATGCCCCCCACCTGGGAGCCTGCCGCCCTGCAGGCCCAGGCGATCGCTGCCCGCTCCTACGCTCTCGCCAAGGCGCAGCAGCGCGAGACCGGGAGTCGAGTCCCGACACTCTACGACGCCGCACTGTCGAGTACTTGGAGGGATCTCTGCTGGTGCCATGTACGCAGGACCGCGTCCGACCAGGTGTACAACGGTTGGGACCAGGAGCAGGAGCCCAACTGGGTGGCGGCAGCAACCGCCACTGCGGGACAGGTGCTCACCCACCCGGACTCCGGCTTCACCGAGAATGGCATCATCGAGGCTTTCTACACCTCGTCTTCGAGCGGCGTCACCGAGACCAACGTGGGCGGGTTCGGCTCGTCGGTGCAGTACCCGTACTTGATCTCGGTCGACGACCACTGGGCATCAGATCCTGGATTCAACCCTCTCGCCGTGTGGTCCAAGACAGCGACAGGTGTCGACATTCGCGGCGCCCTGTCTGCCACGAGCAAAGCGTGGCATGCCGACTTCGACACGCTCACTGGGGCAGCGCTGGTCAACGGACCGCCGGAATCGACGATTCGGTTCACTGGTGTGTCCGGAGGCGTTGAGAGTTCGGTCGATGTTCCCGGTTGGTGGCTTCGCTCCAACTTCGCGCTGACGTCCCCGCAGGTGCAGTCGCTGTGGTTTTCGGGAGCCAAGCGCCTTTGGGGGAGTGACCGCTACGCGACAGCTACAAAGACATCCGCCGACGGCTTCGCACCGGGAGTACCGGTCGTCTTCGTCGCCAGTGGCGAGGACTTCCCCGACGCACTCTCGGCCGGAGCCGCCGGCGCGAAACTCGGAGGTCCTGTCCTGCTCACAAGGAAAGGCTCACTTCCATGGGTGACGGGTCTCGAACTGGGCAGACTCAAACCGGCATCCATCGTGGTTGTGGGCGGTGAAGCAGCCGTTTCCGCTGCCGTTGAGACAGCCCTTGCCGCGTACACGAGTGGAAGCGTCACCCGCACGTTCGGACCCTCCCGATATGAGACATCCGTTGCGGTGTCAAAGCAGGCATTCCCCTCCGGTGCACCGGTCGCCTACGTCGCCAGCGGCGCCAACTTCGCCGACACACTCGCCGGCGTGCCTGCGGCGGCATCGGAAGGCGGCCCGATCCTGCTCGTCCAGCCAGGTGGTGTTCCCTCAACCGTCCTGAGTGAGCTGGAGCGGTTGAATCCGGCCACGATCGTGCTGCTTGGCGGTACCGCAGCCGTTTCCGAGAGTGTGGAAGCAACACTCGCTACCGTCGCTCCTGTGGAACGGATCGGAGGCGGCGATCGATACGAAACCGCTGCGTTGGTCTCGCAGCGCCGGTTCGGCCCTGGCGTTTCGACCGTCTACATCGCCGTTGGCACAGACTTCCCCGACGGTCTCGGAGGTGGAACGGTGGCCGGCACCGCCGGAGTGCCTCTCCTCCTCGTGACACCGGGCGGCGTCCCGACCTGGACCCGAGATGAACTGCTTCGGCTTGCCCCGCAATTGATCGTTCTCCTTGGAGGACCCGGCGCCATCTCCACGGACGTCGAAACGACGCTGCAGCAGCTCCTCCCGTGAGGCGCGTCTTTGCGTTGGCGATTTTGGCCGCGTTGGCGCTTTCAGGGTTGACGGTCGCACCACAGCCGATCGCGTCGGTGGCCTCCGGCACCGACGAAGGTTTCGTCGTCGATCTGTCGTCGGGATCCGCTGCTCTGCTCCCACCAGGCTCTCGACACATCGTCGGCGACTGGTACGAAGTGCCCGCGTCGCCTGGAAGTCAAGATGCTCTCGCTGGGAGCCTGAGAGATCTTCCAGGGGTGCGGCAGGTCGTGGCGAACCATCATGCCCCGCTTCCGTCGTCGCCGGTGCGCGTTGCGGCTACGGCATTGGCACGGACGTTCGGTGCGGGACCTTCAGATCCCTCCTACGGGCTGCAGTGGCACTTCCCGGCCGTGGGGGCACCGGCGGCCTGGCCCCTGACTACGGGATTCGGGACCACGGTCGCGGTGATCGACTCGGGTGTTTCGAAGGGACCCGACCTCGCCTGTCACACGTTTGTCGACGAGTACGACGCTCTGATCGGCACGAGTGGTGTCGGTGCTGCCGACGACTGGTTCGGCCACGGGACCCACGTCGCCGGCACCATCGCTCAGTGCACGAACAACGGGATCGGTGTTGCCGGCCTGGCGTATGACACTCGTCTGATGCCGATCAAGGCGCTCGGCCCGAGCGGCGGACCTGCGGCTGCCGTCGCAGACGGGATCGTGTGGGCGACCGACCACGGCGCCGACGTCATCAACCTCTCTCTTGGATGGCCTTGCTCGGGGACGTGGGACGAGCAACCGGACTGCATCCAGCCGGTCGTGTCCGCGGCCATCGAGTACGCGGCTGCTCACGACGTCGTCATGGTCGCAGCATCAGGCAACGAGGGATTCTGCTTGCCCACCTTCGGTTGGGTTGCATTCCCCGCCAATCATCCTGAGGTGATCGGGGTGGGTGCCACCGACGCACTCGACGGCCGGCCCGGCTATTCGGACTGCGGGCCCGACCTGTCGCTGGTCGCCCCCGGCGGGGATATGCGGGCCGACGCCAACGGTGACGGCAATCCGGACGGCATCCTGCAAGAAAGCTTCGACACCACAGGGTTCGGTCTGTTCTGGATGGACGGCACCTCCAGCGCAGCCCCCCACGTCGCCGGGGCCGCAGCCATGCTGCGGGCCGCGGCGCCACACGTGCCGGCCGTTGGCATCCGGGCAGCTCTGGAGGCGACGGCCGCCGACCTCGGAGAGCCTGGCTTCGATGCGGTATTCGGGGCAGGACGGCTCGACATTGCCTCAGCCTTGCAGTCACCGCACCTGGCCGTAGACCGACTGTTCGGATCCAACCGGTACGAGACAGCAGCCGCGGTATCGCGGGCCACTTTTCCCATCGCAACGACTGTCTACCTCACCACGGGGGCCGGATTCGCCGACGCCCTCGCCGTGAGCGCAGCGGCCGGAGCAACGGGAGCGCCAGTTCTGCTATTGCGTACCGACTTCGTCCCCGCAGCGACGGCGACCGAACTGACTCGTCTCGCTCCGGAGCAGATCGTGATCGCCGGCGGCCCGGCAGCCGTCTCCGACACCGTCGAAGCTGCGCTGAGTGCATACGGGTCCGTTCGAAGGCTGGGCGGCGCAGACCGCTACGACACCGCTCGGCTCATCGCCATGGATACCTACCCCACCGGCGCCGACACCGTCGTCGTGGTCACCGGTGCCGACTATCCGGACGGGCTGGCCGCGGCTCCCCTCGCAGCTCCACTCGGAGCGCCGGTGCTGCTGACCCGTCCGGACAGTCTTCCGGATGCGACCGCCGGCGCGCTGCGAGCACTCGCACCGACGTCGGTGGTGGTCGTCGGCGGGCCGGGCGCCGTGTCAGTTCCGGTGGCTGATCAGATTGCCTCCCTCGTCGGCGTGCCCGTTGTCAGGATCGCCGGCCCCGACCGGTATGCGACCGCCGCCGCGGTCGCCAACCTGGCCTTTCCCGGTGGTGCACCGGTGACATGGATTGCCACCGGTGCGGCCTATCCCGACGCGCTCACGGGAGCTGCCGCCGTGGCCGCTCTCGGCGGCCCTTTGCTGCTTGCCCGGGTAGCGACGGTTCCACCGTCGACCTCAACCGCCATGGGGGTCGTGGGGCCGTCGCTGATCACCATCGTCGGCGGTCCGGGCGCCATCTCGGACGAAGTCCTGCTGAGTCTGGCAGGATTCATCACTCCATAGCGGGGATCGAAGACTCCAAGTGGGTACCGACATCGCGTCGAGAATCGCCCTAGGCTGGGCTCCAGCGGATCGAACAAGGAGGGAGAGATGCGCAAACCATCAACACTCTTGCTGCTGGGACTGGTCTTCGTACTGGTCCTCGGTGTCGTGGCGGCGGGTGCCGCGAGCGACATTCCGTCACAGCAGGAGTTCCAGGAAGCAGCACAAATGTCGACGTGGCACCAGCCCGCGGACTACCCGGATTGGGCGGGGCCGACGAGCGGAGGGCCGGTCGCCACCGAAGCGGCCCAGCCGGCGGCGGCGATTGTGGGATCCATCGGAGCACCACTCGCCGATGGTTGTGGCGACGCGACGTCTGGTCAGGCGGACATCAACACGGTCGACGTCGAGCTCCAGGACGACGGCCACTGGCGATTCACCGTCAACCTGTGTAGCGCCTACGACCTGCGGGACGAGACCGGGTGGGGTCTCAACTTCGCGACGACCGCCTACCGGTCTGATCCGACCACCGATCCGATCCCGTTCCTGACCTACCAGGCGATCCTGACCCACGAGGTCGAGTACACGATCTTCAATCCTTTCCCGACTCCTCCAACCTTCGTCTATGAGCCGGACGCGACCGTGTACTACAACGACGAAGCTCGCAGCTTCGTTTTCTTCTCGTGGACGGGCCGACCGGACGGTCCCACGCTCTCCTGTGCCGGTAGGAGCGGTGGGATCTTCGGAGATCCGGACCGAAAATATACGGGAGGCGTGAGCGCAGCGACAGCGTTCTCGGTCGACGTCGATCCGGCGTGCTTCGGCGATCCACAGCAGGCCTGGCTAACGGTCTTTGGTCCCGGTGACACGATCTCCTTCGACGGGACATCCCTTCACGGGACCACAGGGCAGACAGCCAGGATTGCGGGCGCCAGTCGCTTTGAGACTGCTGTCGCCATCTCCCGACGGGCCTTTCCGTTGGGCGGCAGCTATTTCTTTGGCGACACCGGTGCGTACTTGACTCCGGAGGCATACGTCACCGGAGCGACGCGGGTGGTGTACCTGACGAACGGGCTCAACTACCCAGACGCACTGGCGGCTTCGGCGTTCGCGACATCCCAGATGGCAGGACAGGCCGGCCCGGTTCTCTACTGGAACGCGACGACAGGCGTCGTCCCGAATGAGACCCTTGCCGAAATCTGTCGTATCCAACCCGCCGAGATCATCGCGTTGGGCGGCACTCTGGCCGTGAGCGATGCCGCTATCGCGACGGCGAAGACCGCGGCAGCGTCCA
>CBEVHI010000130.1:0-6205 GCA_965549635.1 uncultured bacterium
CGGCGAAGGCATCGACGGTGGCCTCTCCTTCCAGCAGGTAGGGGTACTGGCCGGCCCCCCAGCCCCACAGCACGGTCACGGTGGCGAGTGCAGCGAACCCTCGGGCGATCACGTAGGAACGCCGGCGAAGCAACCAGAGCGAGACGACGCCGGCGACAGCGGAGGTAACCAGGATCGGGATGCCGCGCGCCGAGATGAGGCCGTCGAACAGTGCCGGTGCATCGGCGTGCAGGATGAACACTCCGGCGGCGGCGACCACACCGGCGAGTATCCCGGTGCCCAACGCGCGGCGCCGGAAGTAGTCGGCGAGCTCCGTGGAGCCCTCTTCGGAGGCGTCCCTGCACACGAGCACTGCCGCCAGGTAGGCCGAAGCGATGATCGCCAGCACCCCGCCGAGTAGCGACGTCGGATTGACCCACGAGGTGATCGGGTCGCCGGCCGCGTTGCCGAGGGGGACGCGGCCCGATGCCACACCTCCGGCGACCGTCCCGAAGAAGAACGGGGTCAGCGCCGATGCACCGGCGAACGTTGCTCCGAAGAAGCGCCGGCCGCCCAGCGTGTCTGCCCACTTGCGGAACGCGAACGCCGAGCCGCGCAGGATGATGCTGAACGCGGCCAGCGTCAACGGGATGAACATGGTGGTGGCGACGGCGACGAACGGCTCCGGGAAGGCGGTCCACAGGTAGACGAGCACGAAGATCAGCCACACATGATTGGCCTCCCAGACGGGGCCGATCGAACGCTCCAGGCGCTTGCGTACCGCAGCGCCCCGTTCAGGCCCTCCGGCGAACAGGTCCCAGATGCCCGCCCCAAAATCGGCAGCGCCGAACACACCGTAGGCGGAGACACCGACCCAGATGATGAGGAGCACCACGTCGGCGAGGCTCACGATGACCGCCCCTCGGGACCGTACGGTGCCGGTACCGGCTCGCCGGCCCTGAACCTGGCGCCCATCAGGCGCAGCACCACGATCGAGATCGTGCCCAACACCATGTAGATGCCAGTCACCGCCGCCGCGGTCACCACGATGCCGTCGGCCGCACTGACCGCATCTGCGGTCCGCACGATCTGGTGCACCACCCACGGCTGGCGACCAACCTCGGTGGTGACCCAGCCGGCTTCCATCGCCACGATCGCGCCGATCCCCGACAGCGACGCCAGCCGCCAGAACCACGCACTTCGAGGCAGATCGCGACGGCGCCACCAGACGATCGCCAGCCACAGAGCGAGGGCGGCGAGGCCGGTCCCGATGGCGACCATCAGCTGGAAACTCCAGTGCACGATGTTGGCGTTCGGCCGCTGGTCCGCCGGGACCGAGTCGAGCCCTGGAACCTCGGCGTCGAAGTCGCGGGTTCCGAGGAACGACGCGACCTTGGGGATCTCGATGGCGGCCCGCACCTCGCCATCGACGAGGAAACCGCCCAGGGTGAGTGGGGCGCCGGTGGTCGTCTCGGGAAGGAGTTCCATCGCCGCGAACTTGGCCGGCTGGGCCTCGATGAGCCGGCGGGTGGCGACGTCACCGACCACCACCTGCAGCGGGGCGGCGATGGCGGCGACCACGAACGGGATCGCGAAACCCAGCCGGTGTAGCCGGTCCCGTCGTCCGCGCAGTATCCCGTAGGCGTAGATCGCAGCAACACTGAAGCCGGTCACCATGTAGGCGGCGAGCAGCATGTGCACGTACTGCACGCCCGTCGCCGGGTTCAGCATGGCCGCCCATGGGTCGACGTTTGTTGCGGTGCCGTCGGCCAGCAGCTCGAAACCGGCCGGCGAATTCATCCAGGCGTTCACCGACACGATGAAGAACGAACCGGTGAAACCCGCGGCGACGATCGGGAAGAGGCTGCGGTAGTGAGCTCGCGCCGGCAACCGGTCCCATCCATACAGGTAGATCGCGACGAAGATCGCCTCGATGAAGAACGACACGCCCTCGAGAGCGAACGGCAGCCCGATGACGTCGCCGAAGGGTCCCATCAACCCCGGCCACAGCATCCCCATCTCGAAGCTGAGGATCGTCCCGGACACGGCGCCAACGGCGAACAGCACGGCCATGGCTTTCGACCAGCGCCTGGCGAGATCCAGGGCGGCGCGGTCCCGGTGTCGAAGCCCTCGTCGGTGGACGAGCAGGGTGATCAAAGGGAAGGCCACACCGATGGCCGCGAGGATGATGTGAAACCCGAGGCTGGCCGCCATCTGGTACCGGGCTGCGAACAGGTTGGCGTCCGAGGCGACCGCAGCAACATCCATGCCCGTAACGATAGCCAGATACGGACACTCGGATAAGCGATCCAGGGTATGTTGGTGTCTCCAGAGCAAGGAGTCCCGATGCATCATGTCGTCCCCGTGGCAGACCTCCCCGACTACATCGGGCGGGATCTCGGTCCCTCCGACTGGGTGACCATCGACCAGAGCCGGGTGAACGCGTTCGCCGACGCCACCCTTGACCACCAGTTCATCCACGTCGACCCCGATCAGGCAAGGCACACCCCCTGGGGCGGCACGATCGCCCACGGGTTCCTCACGCTGTCGCTGTTGCCGCACCTGCTGGAATCGACCGGTGTCACCCCGGAGGGCACCGTAATGGCCATCAACTACGGCACCGACAAGGTGCGGTTCCTGCAGCCGGTCACCATCCCCGGCGAGGTCAGAGCCAGGGCGACCTTGAGCGGCGTCACCGAGAAGGGACCAGGACGGTACCTGCTCAAGTCTGACGTGACCGTGGAGATCAAGGGAGAGGACAAGCCGGCGCTCGTCGCCGAGATGCTCGCCCTGTTCGTGGTGGCCTGATGCGGGCGCTGCTCTGTCGGGAACTGGGACCTGCCGACCGGCTGGCGCTGGTCGATCTCCCTGATCCGGAACCCGGCGCCGGCGAGGTGGTGGTCGACGTTCACGCCGCAGGGCTGAACTTCCTCGACACGCTCGTGATCGAAGGCAAGTACCAGGCCAAGCCCGAGCTGCCGTTTGTCCCCGGTGGCGAGGCCGCTGGGATCATTGCGGCTGTGGGAGATGGGGTCACCGGCTTTGCACCGGGGTCGCGGGTCATGGCGCTGGGGCAGTTCGGTGCCTTCGCCGAGAAGTGGGCTGTCCCGGCCGCGGCCGTCCTGCCCATGCCCGACGGCATGGACTTCGAGACCGCCGCCGGGTTCGGTCTCACCTACGGCACGTCCTACTACGCCCTGAAGCAACGGGGCGAGCTGCAGCCGGGCGAGACGCTGCTCGTGTTGGGAGCGGCCGGCGGCGTGGGCAGTGCGGCCGTGCAAATCGGCAAGGCGATGGGTGCCAGGGTGATCGCCGCAGCTTCCACCGACGACAAGCTCGGTGTCGCCGCGGCATGCGGGGCCGACGATGCCATCAACTACACGCGAGATGACCTGCGCATTCGTGTCAAGGAACTGACCGGTGGCAGGGGGGTCGACGTGGTGTACGACCCGGTCGGCGGGGATCTGACCGAAGCCGCCCTTCGCTCGCTGGCCTGGAACGGGAGGCTGCTCGTCATCGGGTTCGCCTCGGGTGTGATCCCCAAGCTTGCCGCCAACCTGGCTTTGCTCAAAGGGGCGTCGGTCGTGGGCGTGTTCTGGGGAAACTGGATCATGCGCGATCCCGGAGCGTCGGCCTCGAACTTCGCCGATCTGTTCGCCATGGCGAGCGAAGGCAAGCTGCGTCCTGTCGTCACCGATGTGTTCCCAATCGAAGCCTACGTGCGGGCGTTCGGCGCGCTCACCGGGCGCACCGCTACCGGCAAGGTGGTGTTCAGGCTCAGCGACAGGTCGTGAACCAGCGGACCTCTCCGTCTTCGATTGCGAACGTTGCCTCACCGTCGAACGCAGCACCCTGGAAAGTGAAGGCCACAGGTGCGGTGTAGATGTCGACTTCAAACTCCCCATATCTGGTTGCCAGCGGTCCGGTGATATCCCCGGTCAGCCGGTAGTCGACCAGCGCCAGGATCTCGCGTTCGATGAACGCCTGGCACAGATCGGCGTCCTGGTTCGCCGTCACCGAAGGGTGAAGACTCTCGAAGAGCCCCTGGGCGTCGCCGGCATCGATCATGGCGACGAAGCTGGTCACGAAGGCGGTGATGGCATCGGCGGGGTCGATGGCCGGAGCCTCCGTGGTGGTCGTCGGTTCGGTCGTGGTGGTTGTTGGTTTGGTTGTCGATGGCTCGGTCGTGGTCGGCGCCTGCGTCGAGGAAGTCGCCGTCGTGATCGTCGAAGGTGCCGTGGTCGACGCGGCGACGGACTCGACGTTGTCGTCACTCCCTCCGAGCAGCCCGATGAGGGCGACGACGATCGCGAGACCTCCCACGACCATGAGCACCAAGCCGAGCGTCTTGCGGTTCACGGGCAGGGGCCTGCTTCGTGCTGGGCACGCCACCGGGCCAGACCCTCGGCGCTGGTCTTGATCGTGGTCGCCGCTGCCCGAGCGAGACCACGGAAGTTGGCCTCCATACGAGCTCGGTTCAGGTCATTGACCGGTCGCCACGTCCTCGATCTGGGTCCGTTGCGTTTCCGCAGGTTGCCGATCTCGATCTCCCAGACTCGTTCCACACACACCCATCCCTGATCTTTGCGGCACTCTTTGATCAGGTATGGGGTAGCGCTGATCTCCTGCCAGAAGTAGGTGATCCGGGCGGTCATCAGCCGATTCCTCTTCATCCAGTCCGTGACCTTGCCGGTGATGAGTCCTGCGAGTTCCGTGATGGACTCGAGCAGCTCGGTGCCGGCCTGGAGCGGACTCGTCGGGATGTCTGGGACGACGTCGGTGGCCGCCAGGGTCGCGTCGATGCCACCGCGTACGACACCGGCCGTGCCGGCCACGTACCTACCGGCCGCATAGCCGTTGATACCTCCTGCCACGTGCAATCCAGCCCCACGAGCACTCAAGAGATCCCCGGCAAGGTCGAGTTCCTGGGCGAGACGTTGCAGCTCGAAGGCGATCTTCTCACCTTCGTCTCCTCCGTGCTTCGAGGCAGGGTCGGCCTCGACGATCATCGAAAAGTCGACGGTGACCGGGATTCGGTCCGTCGGCCCATCTTTGACCGCCTTTCGCTTGGGCTGCCCTTCGCACGGGTCGCGTTGCTGGGTGGTGTCACCACCTCCGCTCGAGATGCCCGGTCCGGAGGGTCCGCTCGGTCCTTCCGTACCGCCGGTCGTGCCGCCTTCCCCCGCCCCTGCGGTTGCCTGACCGACGCACTCCTCGTATGCCTTCCGGGCCGCGTCGGCTGCATCGCATGCAGCATCTGCTGCCTCGGCGGCCTCCTTGGCTTTGTCGCAGGCTTCTTTCGCCTTGGTCTTTGCCTTCGCGATTTCTCCGTCGAGTCGCTCCAGTTCGGCCTTCGCGTCGGCGTCGCGTTCGCGCATCTGCTCGCGGAACTCGGGCGTCTCTGCGCTGCGCCACACCTCCTGGACCTGCTCGGCTGAGACATTCCCTGCCTTGTAGTCGTCCCAGAGTTCCCCCATCGCCATCCTGCGCATGTGGAGGTCGCGCGACGTGACCCTGTTTCCCTGGTCGTCCTCGATCCATCCGCCGTCCTCTGTTTCCCAGCATGCCGGCGGCCAGTCGCGGCACACATCCTTGTGCTCTTCCTGGAGGTCCTCGACGTCGCCTTTGGCTTCCGTGCATGCGTGACGGGCTTTGTCTGCGGCGGCCTGTGTCTGGTCGCATTTGGCCTGGGCGGCCTGCCACGCTGCCAACTCCTCGGCGCAAGGCTTGCCCGCTCTGTTGTAGAGGAACCATCCGACGATGGCCAGACCGAAACCGCCCAACAGGACCAAGCCCCACGGGAACCCGCCTTCTGAGGTTGTGGTTGTGGTCGTTGTCGGAGGGGTCGTCTCAGTCGCAGCGGCCGTGGTGGTCGTCGTGGTGGTGGTGGTTGTTGTTGTTGTGGCTGTCGTTGTCGTGGTGGAGATGAGCGAGATCTGCATTTGTCCCATGTCGGCAAAACCCAGATCGATCAGGCCGGTCTGGTCGGATCCGGTGTCGGCGGCACTGAAGCTGAAGCCCTCACGGACGCAGAAGCTATAAAGGTTGACTCCGCCCAGATCACCGATCGCCCCCTTGGGGACGAAGATACCGACGTACGTGTTCGCACCCGAAGGTTCGGGCTCGGGAAGCTCGAGAAAGACGCCGCGGATGTCGTACTCGAAGCGCGGCTGGAAGAAGCCCTGGTCGGTCAGATCGAGCGTGAACGTGCCGCTGAGTCCGGTGC
>CBEVHI010000131.1:0-6158 GCA_965549635.1 uncultured bacterium
TCCGGATTCTCGAAGTTGGCCATCAGCACCTTCATGAAGCGCCGACCGAGCGCCCCGTCGATGACACGATGGTCGTAGGACAGTGAGAGCGGCGCCATGGCCGCGACCTCGATGCTCCCGGCACGAACGACCGGTTTGTCGACCGCCCTGCCGACCGAGAGCACGGCCGTCGTGCCGTACGGGATGATCGGGGTCCCGAAACCCCCGCCGACCGCGCCCACGTTGGAAACCGTGAACGTCGCACCGGACACCTCGTCCGGGACCAGCGAGCGTTCCTTGGCCGCGGTGGACAGCCGCAAGACCTCCGCCGACATCGCCTCCAGGCTCAGCGTCTCCGCTCCCTTCACGACCGGTACGATCAGCCCTTCCGGAGTATCCACCGCAATCCCGATGTCGTAGCGGCGATGAAGCACGAGGTCGTCGCCGTCCAGACTGGCGTTGAACTCCGGGAACTCTCTCAAGACCGGGAGCACGGCACGGAGAATCAGCGCTTCGAGGGGCACCGGTCTGCCCAGGCGCTTGGCAGCCGTGCTTCTGGCGGTGAGCATCGGAGCGCCATCGACCTCGTCGAAGGTGGTGACGTGGGGGATCTCCCTCCAGGAACGGGTCAGGTGCTCGGCGATCGTCCGCCGCAGGCGACTCATCGGCACCCGCTCTTCACTGCCCGTTCCTGCAGCCGCAGCGAGCACGTCGTCGCGAGTGATCCTGCCCTGCGGTCCGCTCCCCTCGACCGACGCGAGGTCGACATGCAGCTCCTTGGCGAGCCGGCGAACGACCGGCAGCGCCTGCACCGATGCCGGCCGAACAGGCTTCCTGGTCTCCCCCACCGGTTTGCCGGCAGCTTCCGGGGCAGCCTCTGCGGCCTCGACCCAAACCTCGCCCGGCTCACCGATGACCGCGAGGATCGAACCAACCTGAATGGTCGAGCCCTCCTCGGCCCCATGGAACAGCACCACGCCGGCGGACGGCGCGGGGATCTCGACGACAGCCTTGTCGGTCTCGACCTCTACGAGGGCTTCGTCAACCTGTACCGAACCACCCACGGGGACGAGCCATCTGACGATCTCGCCCTCAACCAGCCCTTCGCCGATGTCCGGCAGTCGAAACTCCTCGGCCACGTCCGTGCCTCCTGGATCGAGATGCTCAGCGTAGTTTGCCCACCGGCAGGCTCCGCTGTCGCCTACTCGTACAGGGACTCGAGATTGGAGCCGTATCGCTTCAGGACCTCACGGCGCTTCACCTTGAGTGTCTGGGACAGAATCCCGTTCTCCTGGGTGAAGTCCTCCTCGATGATGAAGAAGTCGCGCACCCGTTCGTAGGACTTGATTCCCTCAGAGTGCGCCTCGATCTCGAGCGCGAAGAGGTCGCGAGTGCGTTCGTCGGTGATGAGCGTACGCCGATCCGGCGCCGCAACACCCTCTGCTCGAGCCCACTTCTCGAGGGCGTCGAAGTCTGGGACGATCAGGGCAACGTTGTGGGGACGGTTCATGCCGTAGATCATGATGTTGGCGATGAACGGAGACAGCCGAACGTGTTCTTCGATAGGCGCCGGCACGACATACTTGCCGGTCTCGAGCTTGTACTGCTCTTTCACTCTGCCGGTGATGTACAGGTATCCATCCTCGTCGAGGTGGCCGATGTCTCCCGTCCGGAGGCCGCCGTCGTCGGTGAAGACCGCTTCATTCTCTTCCGGCAGATTGTGGTACCCCTGCATGACACAGTGCCCGTAGATGATGATCTCCCCATCGTCCGGATCGGCAGTGGCAACATGATCCAGCGCGATGCGGACGCCGGGGACTGCCGGTCCGACCGATCCGATCTTGCGCTTTTCGACCGGATTCACCGTCGCCAGAGGGGACGTCTCGCTGAGACCGTACCCCTGCAAGACGACGATCCCCAGCGCGTCCACGAACTTGTTGACCTCCGGCGACAACGCTGCCGATCCGCTCGCCGCCATCCTGAGGTTGCCGCCGAACCGCTCGCGGACCTTGGAGAAGACGAGCTTGTCGAAGAGGGCATGTTTCAGCTCGATCACAGGGTTGGAGCGTCCTTGTTCGGCGAGGGCCATCCGACGGTATTCGTTGGCCAGCGAGGCATCGAAGAGCTTCTTCTTGATCCCTCCCTCTTCGGCCATGAGGGCGTTCACACCGTCGTACACACGGTTGAAGATGCGCGGCACGGCGATGAGGACCGTCGGGTGGACCTCCATGAGGTTCTCGGCGATTTTCGCCGCCGACTCTGCGATGGCCATAGACCCACCGACCGACTGGAGAACGTGGAGTTCGAGCGTCTGGCCGAAGCTGTGCGCCCATGGGAGGAACGACAGGCTTCGGTCGCTTCCCGTGATCGGGACGACCTGATTGGCGGCACTGACGTTGTCCGCGAGGTTGGCGTGGTTGAGCAGCACTCCCTTGGGGTTTCCGGTCGTCCCCGACGTGTAGATGATGTCGGCCAGATCCTCCCTGGAGACATCGGCGATCGGCGCCGGATGCTCGGCGCCTCGCTCCAGGAGCCCGGCAAAGGTCTGGCCTGGTTCGCCGGGATCCGCGTCGATCACCACGATGTGCTCGAGCGTGGGAAAGGTGTCGCCGAAAGCCCGCACTCGTCTCGCAATGTCCTCGTTGGCGACGAAGAGCACCTTGGCGGCGCAGTCGGCGATGATGTACTTCCAGTCCTTGTCGAGCTGGGTCTCGTACATGGGTACGACGGTTGCGCCGAGCATGTAGGTCGCTCCTGACACGACCGCCCACTCGACACGGTTGTTGCTGATCAGCGCGACCCTATCGCCCTTGCCTACCCCGAGACTCGCCAGACCTCCGCGCATGTCATCGATCTGTTTGCCGAACTCCCCGTAGGTGAGCCAGCGCCACTCGCCGTCCGTCTTGGTTCCGAACAACGGGCGGTCTGCGAAGTCCCGTACACCGTTGCGATAGATGTCCACCAGCGTGTCGAAACGGCGTACGAACTCGGTCATGTCTCCTCCTGGGTCGGCTCCCGCTCTCTCAGCTTACGGGGATTCTGAGCACGCCGCACGACAGAAACGGGTCTCAAGTTTTGTCTCTCCCACGCCGATGACTCCGACAGAGACCAGAAGGGAGCATCGCATGGGGGCTGCCCGCGCGGCACGTACTCTCGTCGCGCTGGCGCTCGTCCTGCCGATCATGGTCGTGCCGGCGCAGACATCGGCGGCAGCGGAGACCTATCCGATCATCTTCCCGGTGCTCGGACCGAACCACTTCACCGACACCTTTGATGCCGCCCGATCCGGCGGCCGAACCCACGGGGCAACCGACATCATGGCCGACAAGATGATTCCCGTCGTTGCGGTCGCCTCCGGAACCGTCGGGTGGATGCACGACGAACGCGGAGGCAACTGCTGCGCGATGGAGCTGCAACACGACGACGGCTGGGAGAGCTGGTACATCCATCTCAACAACGACACGCCGGGCACCGACGACGGCCAAGGCTGGGGCTTCGCCGACGGTATCAGGCAAGGCGTGCACGTCACCGCCGGCCAGCTCATCGGCTGGGTCGGAGACAGTGGGAATGCCGAGAACGTCGGTTCGCACCTTCACTTCGAACTCCACCGGCCGGACGGCACGAAGTTCAACCCCTACGAGAGTCTCCTCGCGGCGACCGTGATCACCACGCCCGCAGCATCCGACGACCGGGATGGTGACGGTGTGTCCGATGGCGCCGACAACTGCCCGACCGTCGCCAACCCCGATCAGGCAGACATCGACGGGAACGGCATCGGAGATCGATGTGACCCATGGACCGACGTGCTCCCCGATCATTGGGCCCGCCCTGCGGTCGATTCCCTCTATGCCGCCGGAGTGACCCAGGGTTGCAGCACCGATCCACTGCGCTTCTGCCCGGATGCATCAGTGACACGGGCCGAGATGGCCGCGTTTCTCCTCAGAGCTCTCGGCCTCGACGACACAGCGGTCTCCTTCACCGGGTACTTCAGCGACGTGCCCCCAACCGACTGGTATGCCGACCTTGCCGAACGTCTCTACCTGGAGGGCATCACTGCCGGGTGCGGGACAGATCCGCTGCGCTACTGCCCCGAGGACCCGGTGACGAGGGCGGAGATGGCCGTGTTCATCATCCGTGCACTCTCCGTGCCGGTGACCACCTTCCAGGGGATCTTCTCCGACGTGTCCGATGGCGCCTGGTATGGCCCCTATGTCGAGCAGCTGGCGCTGCTGGGCATCACCTCTGGGTATCAGGACGGCACCTTCCGTCCAGGCCAGAAGATCACCCGGGCCGAGATGGCGGTGATGGTGGACCGGGCGTTCCTGAGCGGCGGCGCCTGAGTCGCTCTCAGGCCTGCACTCCCGAACCCGCGAGGAGCTCCTCGAACTCCTCTACCGTCATCAGAACGGCCCTCGCCTTCGACCCTTCAGACGGGCCGACCACACCCTTGCGTTCGAGGATGTCCATGAGCCTGCCGGCGCGGGCGAAACCGACGCGAAGCTTGCGCTGCAGCATCGAAGTCGAACCAAGCTGGGATCGAACGACGAGTTCCATCGCTTGGCGAAGCAGCGCGGCGTCTTCACCCTCGTCTTCGTCCTTCGCCTCCTGCTGCTGTCGGGCTGCAGCTTCGATCACCTTGTCCTGGTAGCGGGCCTCACGCTGTTCCTTGACCCAGCTCACCACGGCATGAATCTCATCTTCGCTCACCCAGGCTCCCTGGATCCGCTCCGGCCTCGGATGGGTCGCCGTGGCGACCAGCATGTCTCCCATACCGATGAGCTTCTCGGCGCCCCCGGTGTCGAGGATCACCCTGCTGTCGGCCATCGAGGCAACCGAGAAGGCAAGCCGGCTCGGTATGTTGGCCTTGATGACGCCGGTGATCACGTCGACCGACGGGCGCTGAGTGGCGATGACCAGGTGGATGCCAACGGCCCGGGCCATCTGGGCGATTCGGACGATGGCCGCCTCGACCTGGCGACCGGCCACCATCATCAGGTCGTTCAGCTCGTCGACGATCACCACGATGTACGGGAACCGGTCGAAGGCGTCCTTGTCGAGGAGGTCGGCATCCCACTTCTCCCGATACCCGACAATGTCACGAACCTGGGCATCGGCGACGAGGTCGTAGCGGCGATCCATCTCGCTGACCACCCACTGCAGAGCGTCGGCCGCCTTCTTGGGATTCGTGATCACTCTCGTCAGCAGGTGAGGGACACCGTTGTACTGGCCGAGCTCGACTCGCTTGGGGTCGACCATGATGAGACGGACGTCCTCGGGATTCGTGCGCACCAGCAGTGACGTGACCATCGCGTTGATACACGACGACTTCCCAGCTCCGGTGGCACCGGCGATGAGCACGTGGGGCAGGTCCTCGAGGTGGAGCAGCTTCGGATTGCCGGAGATGTCCAGTCCAAGGCCGACGGCAAGGGGATCGGCATCCTCCAGCGCTTCTGTGCTCCGCAGCACGTCGCCCAGCGTGATCAGGCGGCGCCGCCGGTTGGGAACTTCGACCCCGATGGCGCTCTTGCCCGGGATCGGCGCGAGCAGCCGCACGTCAGGGGTCGCGAGCGCGTACGCGATGTCGTGAGCGAGGCTCGTGACCCTGGCGACCTTGACACCGGGGTCCAACTCGATTTCGTAGCGGGTAACCGTCGGACCGGGAACGATCTTGGTGAGATGGGCGGCGACACCGTGCTGCGTGAGGGCATCTTCGAGTTCACGTGCCGTCTGCTCGAGAGCGCGGCGGCTGTGCGCCTCACCCGCGCCGATCCCGAGCAACTCGAGGGGAGGCTTGCGATACCCCTCGCCGGGCGTCGGACGAGGGAGCGGGAGCGCCGTCTGACCGGGGCCGGGCTTGGGCTTGCTTCGCGAGGTCTTCGGTGGCCGGGACGCCTTTGTCGGCGGCTGCCGCGTGACGGCGCGATGCTTCGGCTGCGGTCGCGCCGTCTGCACCTTGGCGGCGCGCCCCGGCGCAGCCGTCACCTTCCGGGACCACGCCCGCAGGGCGGCGAGAATCTCGATTCCTGCGAGCCACATCTGGCGGACCGTGCTGCGTGTGAGAATCAGCAGTCCGGCTCCGGTAATCGCAAACAGGACAACGAACGCACCCCAGAACCCGATGACCCTGCGCAGCGGGAAGGCCACAAGTGATCCGACGGCCCCACCCCGCTCTTTGACCA
>CBEVHI010000132.1:0-6123 GCA_965549635.1 uncultured bacterium
GCGTCGATCAGATAGCGGTCCCCGTTTGCGCCGACCAGTTCCAGGCCCGGCAGGTCCGGAGCCCACGGCTGTCCGCTCACTGTGACGGCCAGATGCCGATGTTCAGAACGGTCTCGCAGTTCGGCGAGTTCGCCGGCCAGCACGACTCGTCCCCTGTTGATGATGACGACGTCCTGGCAGACATCTTGCACGAGGTCGAGCTGGTGACTCGAGAACACGATCCCGGTCCCCGCGGCCGCCAGATCGCGCAGCGTCTCTGCCATCGATTCGACTCCGAGAGGGTCCAGTCCGGCGAATGGTTCGTCCAGAATCGCCATGATCGGTTCGTGGACCAGAGATACCGCCAGTTGGACGCGCTGCTGGTTGCCATGGGAGAGTTCTTCGAGCTTGGACAAGGCTCGGTCGGCAAGGCCGAGGCGATCCAACCAGCTGTCCGCGGACGCCGATGCAGACGAGGCCCCCATTCCCGAGAGCCTCCCGAAGTACACGAGCTGCTCCCTGATCTTCATCTTGGGGTAGAGGCCGCGTTCCTCCGGCATGTAGCCGAACCGCAGGTAGTCGCCAGGGGTCACCGCCCTGCCGTCCCAGCGAACCTCACCCGCGTCGGGGCGAACGAGGCCGAAGATGCAGCGCATCGCCGTCGTCTTGCCGGCTCCGTTCGGCCCGAGAAAACCAACGATCCGGCCGGCAGCAACGTTGAAGCTCACACCGTCGAGAGCGACCACGTCTCCGTACCGTTTGTGCAGGCCGGCAAGAGTCAACATCGATGAGCACTCTGCCAGAATCCGCCCTCGCGCGCCAGGCGGAGCCAGCTCTGGTAGGGAGGGTTCCGGGCACAGTCACCGCACGGCAAGTGCAGGGCTGAGGCGTCCGATCCTGAGATCCCAGATCTCGTCTGCCAGCCTCAGCGCGGCAGCGGCTCTGGGGGCAACCGACGGACCGACCGGAGTGTGTGCCGGGTCGGGTCGGAAGAGCACGAAACCGCCGAGCTCGCCCGGTCCGAACTGGAGGGTCCCCTCTGGTTCCTCACCCGCTCGAGCCTCCCGGCAGCCATGCTCGGTGAACACGATCAGCCTGGTGTCCGTGTCGGCCTGCTCATGATCGACCGTTGCCAGAGCACTACCTCCGCGATGTCCATCCGCCGAGTCGACGATGAGTCGCTCGAGGTCGCCGGGACGGTAGTCGAGAGGCACCCTCTCCATCAGTGCCCGCACGAGCATGCCGAACGGCAGATCCGGCACTCCGGCCAGGAGACCGCCGATCGCCGCCCCGGTGCGGGTGTTCAGTTCGGTGGGACGGAAGCCTTCCTCGGTCATGACACCGTCGATCGTGAACCCCCCTCGATAGTCGACCGTCTCACGAAGAACTTCGCCGACAGCCCGCGCGGCGTCGCGCATCGCTGCACGATCTGCGTCGGTGGGATCCCAGAACGTGGCGGCGCCCCCGTAGTGCAGCCTGCTGCCCCGGTCTGGTCGAAGCACGATCATCTCCGAAGGTCGAAAAGCAATAACGGCGTCAGGGAACACGACCCCGTGGATCGAACACGGTATGCCCTCCAGGAATGGCATCACTCGCACACGATCGCAGTGCTGAGAGAAGAACTTCACGGCCTCGGCGGCGTCACCATCGTCTCGTACCCAACGTAGGTACACGGCTGCCCCGTTGAATCCTTCCTTGGCGTCCCCTGCCCATGCGGTGCCGAGCCCCTGGTCGAGCCAGTGATGGGCCAGGTCGAGCTCGTCGCCGGCCACTGCCGCGACCTGCGACGGTGCCCTGGGAAGGCCGGCTGCGTCCCACAAGACGTCCACACGCACCTTGTCTTCGAGTTTCTCCCACTCGGGCATACGCCTCCCCCACACGGGGCGACCGGCCATCTGTGCGCCCATGTAGAAAGGCTGACCGAGCATCACCGCAGACCGCTCTGGGTCCCACGCATCGATCGCCAGCTGAACGTCCCCCGGTAGGTCCGCGAGAGCCCGCGCCGTGGTCCTGATGCTCTCCATGAGATCGCTGGCGTGGAGGTCGAGGGTTGCCCACTCGGCATCGTCCTCTGCGGGGAGCTCGCCGGTCCCAAGTCCGGTAGCGACGAGGAAGAGTCGGTCTGAGCCGAGGGATCGGAGCTGTTTCACGAGCGTGGTGAATGCGGCGAGGGGCGCCCCGGCGAGGATGAATCTCCGGCCCTCGATCAGGGTTCGAACGAGGTCCCGGTAGTACTCGATGTCCATCAACGGATGCTACAGGTCCCCACCTTCTGGCGAGGGAACACGAGTGCCGGTGTCGTCCATGCGGCTACCCCAAGGTGGAATAGGCCCCAACTTGGGAATCCCCACCTGTTCCAATAGATTGCAGCGTCGAGACAAGTGCATCCTCGAGGTGGACGGAACATGAAGATAGGCGTACCCAATCAGACCGCTCCGAAAGAGCGGCGAGTCGCCATCACCCCGGACGTAGCTGCCCGGCTCGTCAAACAAGAGTTTGAGGTGATGGTCGAGAGAGGAGCCGGCGATGCCGCAGGGTTCCTCGACAAGGAATTCGAAGCCGCAGGCGCTTCCGTTGTCACGGAAGCGTCTCTCGCGTGGGGCTGCGGAGTCGTCGTCACCGTGCGACCCCCCAGTGATCAGCAAATCGCGATGCTCTCGCAAGGAGCCGTACTGATCGGCCTCCTGCAGCCTCTCGACCAGCCGCAGGTCGTCGCGAAGTTGGCAGCGGCGAACGTCACCACGCTGGCGTTCGAGACGGTGCCTCGCACGACCAAGGCGCAGTCGATGGACGTGTTGTCGTCACAGGCAACGGCGGCCGGATACCAGGCCGTTCTCGAAGCGGCCGAGGCGATCACGAAGTTCTTCCCGATGCTGACCACTGCCGCCGGAACGATCGCTCCTGCCAAAGTGCTCATTCTCGGCGCTGGTGTCGCAGGACTGCAGGCCATCGCCACGGCGAAGCGGCTCGGGGCGATGGTTTCGGCCTACGACGTTCGAGCGGCCGTAGCCGAGCAGGTGGAGAGCCTCGGCGCTCGATTCGTCCGCCTGGAGCTCGAACAGCAGAAAGACGAGGCGACCGGCGGATACGCCCGCGAACTCGAAGAAGACGCCCAGAGGCATCTCCTGATGCAGCTCGGCGACTACGTGGCACGCAACGATGTCGTGATCTCCACCGCGGCGATTCCCGGCAAGAAGGCACCGCTGCTGATCACCACCGAGATGGTCGAGGCGATGCACCCGGGATCGGTCATCGTCGACCTGGCCGTGGCTACCGGCGGCAACTGCGAACTCAGCAAGGCCGACGAGACGGTCATCCACCATGGCGTCAAGATCCTCGCCCCCACGGACCTCGTGAGCGGCGTCGCCACCCACACGAGCCAGATGTTCGCACGCAACACACTGAACCTTCTCACACATCTCGTGCATGAGGAGGGCCTACGAATCGATCTCGAAGATGAGATCACCGCCGGTGCCTGCATCACCCATGCCGGCAACGTCGTCAACGATCGTGTGCAGGCACTGCTGGAAGGAGGGGCTAGCTGATGGATCTTCTGATCTCGATCACCGTCTTCGTGCTCGCGGCATACGTGGGCTTCGAGGTGATCACCAAGGTTCCCCCGACACTGCACACACCGTTGATGTCGGGATCGAATGCCATCTCGGGCATCACGATCATCGGTGCCCTGGTCGTCGCGGGCCGCTACGGCGGAACGGCAGGCATCGTCCTCGGGTTCCTGGCGGTTGCGTTCGCGATGATCAACGTCGTGGGCGGATTCATGGTCACCGACCGCATGTTGGAGATGTTCAAGAGCAAGGAGCGCTCATGAGCCAGGTTCTTGCAGGGTACCTGTACCTGATCGCCGCGGTCCTGTTCATCGTCGGACTCAAACGGCTGCAAAGTCCCAAGACGGCCCGTAGGGGCAACCAAATCGGTGCGGCCGGCATGCTGCTGGCAATCGTTGTCACCCTCGTCCGCTACGAGATCCTCAACCCGTGGGTCATCGTCGCAGGGATCGTGGTCGGCGGCGGCATAGGACTGTGGCTCGCCAAGACGGTCGAAATGACCGCGATGCCGCAGCTCGTCGCAGCGTTCAACGGCTTCGGCGGCGGTGCATCCGCACTGGTTGCTGCCGCCGAGTTCATCGAGAACTCGGGAAGCGCTTCTTTCGACGTCAGGGCGGCCATCACGGTCGCGTTGACGGTCATGGTCGGGGGCGTGACCCTCTCGGGGAGCTTCGTCGCCTACGCCAAACTCCAGGGCCTTGTGCCGGGCAAACCGTTCGGCTATCCCGGCCAGAAGGTCGGAGATGCGATCCTCGCGATCGTCATCGTCGCTCTCGTCGTATGGCTGATCGTCGGCGGAACGTCGTTGATCTTGTGGATCCTGCTGGCCCTGTCGCTGGTGCTCGGGATCGTCAGGGTGGTCCCGATCGGTGGCGCCGACATGCCGGTCGTCATCTCGTTCTTGAACGCCTTCTCGGGTATCGCGGCGGCATTGGCCGGTTTCGTGATTGGTGAGAACGCGTTGATCATCTCCGGCGCTCTCGTCGGTGCGTCGGGTCTCATCCTGACGAACATCATGGTCAAGGCCATGAACCGCACCCTCGGTCACGTTCTGTTCGCAGCCTTCGGTGGCGACGGCGGAGGCGGGCCGGTCGGAGACGAGGCCAAGCCCGTGCACAGCGCATCGTCCGAAGACGTTGCCATCACCCTCGGGTACGCCGATTCGGTCATCATCGTGCCGGGATACGGGCTGGCCGTCGCCCAGGCACAGCACAACCTTCGTGAGCTCGCCGATCTCCTCGAGGAGCGAGGAGTCGAGGTCCGCTACGCCATCCACCCGGTGGCTGGACGGATGCCGGGCCACATGAACGTGCTGCTCGCCGAAGCCGACGTTCCCTACGACAAGCTGTTCGCTCTCGACGAGATCGAGGACGACTTCCCGCACACAGACGTGGCGCTGGTGGTCGGGGCGAACGACGTGGTCAACCCTTCGGCTCGTGACGACGCATCCAGTCCCATCTACGGCATGCCGATCATGAACGTGGACCTCGCCAAGAACGCCATCGTGATCAAGCGGAGCCTCTCCCCAGGATTCGCGGGCATCGACAACCCGCTGTTCTACAAGGACAACACGCTCATGTACTTCTCCGACGCCAAGAAGGCGATGACCGACATCATCAGCTCGGTCAAGGAGCTGTAGAGACGTGGAGTTCGGCGACGTCGTGCGGCACCGCCGCATGGTGCGCAACTACACGGACGATCCGGTCGACCCCGCTGCGGTTGATCGGATCGTTTCGTATGCAGCGAAAGCCCCAAGTGCAGGGTTCACGCAGGGTCAGTCGTTCGTGGTGGTCACGGACGCACCAGCACGGCGGACGATCGCCGATCTTGCGGGCGAGGCTGCCTACGTCGAACAGGGGTTTGATCCATGGATCAGCCGCGCCCCGGTGCACATCGTCGTGTGTGTCTCCGAAGCCGCCTATCACAAGCGCTACTCGGAGCCGGACAAGCTCGACAGCGACGGCACGGAGATCGAATGGCCGGTCCCCTACTGGTGGGTCGATGCCGGTGCTTCGATGATGCTGCTCCTCCTCGGAGCCGTCGACGAGGGCCTTGCCGCCGGATTTCTCGGCGTCCATTCGATCCCGGGCCTGAAGCGGCTGCTCGACATTCCGGAGGAGGTCGAACCGATCGGGATCGTGACGATCGGTCACGCCGCGAAGGATCGGAGATCGGGTTCTCTGGCCAGGGGTCGCCGCCCGGCTGCACAAGTCGTCCATCGGGAGCGATGGTGAAGCCGCTCTACGAACAGGTCGGAGCGACGACCTACCTCTCGACCGAGCTGACCACGGGTCCGTGGAGCAGAGAAGCCCAGCACGGCGGAGCGCCCGCTTCCCTGATGGCGCACGTCATGCAGACGGTCGGAACCCCGGACATGTTCCCTGCCCGCTTCACCGCAGAGTTCCTCCGACCGGTGCCTGTCGCGGAGCTGGTCGCCGAAGCTCGCGTTGTGAGGACCGGCAAGCGAGTGGAGATCGTCTCGGCGTCCCTGACCGCAGAGGGCGTTGCCGTTGCCGCCGCCCGCGCGGTTCGGATACGGCGTCACCAAATCGACGTTCCGCAAACCCAGGTGGAATCT
>CBEVHI010000133.1:0-6102 GCA_965549635.1 uncultured bacterium
CTAGGCTGAAGGTGTGGAACTGATCGATCCGCTCGCCGCCTCGTTCACCCTGGATGGGACCAACGGCGAAGGGGTGCTGTTGCTCCACGGGTTCTCGGGGACACCGGCGCACTTCCGCATGATGGGGGCCTACCTCAATGAGGCGGGCTTCACGGTTCATGCTCCGCTGATCGCCGGCCACGGGACGAGCCTGGAGGACATGGAACGGTCGACGAGCGGAGACTGGATCCAGAGCGCTCGCGATGGGTTCGCCGCCCTCGAGGGGCTTGGAAAGGTGCACGTTGCCGGGTTGTCGATGGGCGGCCTGCTCACCCTGACGCTCGCCCAGGCGTCGCCGGTTGCGTCGATCACGACGATCGACACACCGGTGAGACTGTGGGATCGTCGCCAGCCGTTGGTGCATGTGCTCAAACACCTGCAGCGGTTTCGATCGTGGGACGATACCGAGGAGCCGCCTACCGGCGAGGCGGCCCGGTATTTCATCCAGTACGACGGGTTCCCCATGCGATCGGCGTCGGAGCTGCTGGCAATGAAGCGGCGGGTCCTGCGCGGGTTGCGGCAGGTGACGGCCCCGGCCCTGATCGTCCAGTCACGGACCGACGAGTCGGTCCGTCCGGAGAGTGCGGTGCTTCTCGCGGCCCGAATCGGATCGGAGCGCAAGAGGATCCTCTGGCTGGAGCACTCCCGTCACAATGCGCTGCTCGACACGGAACGCGACCTGATGCACCAGGCGGTCCTGGAACACATCACCTCCTGACGCCAACTCGGCGGTACCTGCGAACCCAGGGCTCAGGGGTACCGTGGCGGTATCTACGAGCCCTGGGTTCACGGGCACACGGACGGTATCTACCAACCCTGGGCTCAGGGGTACCGTGGCGGTATCTACGAGCCCTGGGTTCGGGGATTCGGGGGCCTAGCGGCGGAAGAGGGCCTGCCCGAGGGCCTTCCACCCGCGAAGGCCGCGAGGTTTCGGATACCAGGCTCCGAGGAGCTCGGTCGTAGCCCAGCGGGTGCGAGTCGCGGTGATTCCCTTGGCGTGTGAGTAGGCACGAAGCCCCTCGGGCCCGAAGGCCGTACCGAGGCCGGAGTCCTTGATGCCGCCGAACGGCAGCGAAGGGGCGATGAAGTTCACCGCAATGTCGTTGACTGCCACGGTGCCGGTCTCGAGTCTGGAGGCGACTCGCTCGGCGTGGAGCCGGCTCTTGGACCACACCGATCCGTGGAGGCCGTATCGAGAAGCGTTCACCAAGCGCACCGCGGTGTCCTCGTCGGTGAAACGGCGGATAGCCAGCACCGGACCGAACGTCTCATCTTGCAGAACCTCCATATCGCCGTCGACATCGACGAGGACGGTGGGCTGGAAGAAGAGCCCCGACTCGGTTTCGGCGCGGTGTCCTCCTCGGAGGATTCGTGCTCCGCGAGCTACGGCGTCGCTGACTTGCTTCTCGATGATGGCGAGCTGCGGCTCGTGGATGATCGGTCCCAGCTGGCGATTCTCGGTGATCACGTCAACCAGCCTGGTCGTTGCTTCGACAAACCGGTCGTAGATCGATTCGTGCACACAGACTCTCTCCACCGATACGCAGGTGTGACCGGTGTTGAACATCGAGCCCCAGACGGCCGCCCGCGCCGCTCGATCCACGTCGGCGTCTTCCAGGACCATCATTGCGTCCTTGCCTCCCAGTTCGAGGATCGCGGGGATGAGATGTCCGGCAGCCTGGGTCGCTACCTTCTTGCCGACGGGCGTGGATCCGGTGAACGCGACCACGTCGATGCCGGAGTCGATGAGGGCCACCGCCGTTTCGGCGCCTCCCTGCACGACGGTGACGCTGCCCTCGGGCAGGTCGGTGTCGGCGACGATGTCCGCGATGAGTTGCCCGGTGAGCGGCGTGATCTCCGACGGCTTGAGGACGACCGTGCAGCCGGCTGCGAGGGCGGTCACCACCGACACCATGGGGAGGTAGAAGGGATAGTTCCATGGCGAAATGACACCGGCGACACCTCGCGGTCGATACTCGACCCATCCTCGCGCCGAAACGAACGGCCAGGTGTTTCGCTTCTCCGTGCGGAGCATGCGGTGCGCGCGCCGGCGGTAGAAGTCGATGAGGGTCAGCGTCGTGAGCACGTCGTAGCCGTAGGACTCACCGATGGGGCGCCCGGTCTCGGCCGTCACCATGTCGGCGACTTCCTGACCGCGACGAAGGACCGCCCGTTGGAGTTGCTTCAGGTACGGTCGCCGGGCAACCGCGTCGAGGGTTCCGCCCCAGGCATCGAAAGCCGTCCTCGCCTTGGCGACAGCAGCCGGGACCTCCTCAGGTGCGGTGATGGTGACGGTGCCGTTGACGGCGCCGGTCCGTGGGTCATGGGAGGTCAGGGTGTCGCTCATCCGCCGATCTTACGACGGCGAGGTTGCTGATGGGACAGATTCGGGGACCTCTACGCTCCGGCGCCGGCCGCGGCCGCTGCCTCCCAAGCTCGTACGATGATGTGCCAGGCGAGCATGATCACCTCGAGAGGTACCCCAGAACCCGCTTCGACCTCGAGGCGATTGAAGCTGAGCTTCCCGCCCTGCAATTGGGCGACAGGGTGGTCCCCGAGGTCGATGGTCCAGCGGCGCAAGGCCATTGATCGGGCGGACAGGATGTAGCCGAAGCGCGGCGAGTCGATCGTCCACTTGCGTCCGAGCCACCCCAGGCGCTCGGCGCGGGCAAGGGTCACGTCGCCGGCAGTGGCCTCCAGTTTCCCCCATCCGGCGGGGGAGATCTCCCACGTCGTCCCGTCAGGCAGTTCGATCGCCGACGTTCGCCGCCAAACTGCCCGACGAGCGGTAGCCACGATCGACTCACCCTGGCTGAGCGTCCAGCTGCGCGAGAAGACCGGACTGCGGAACGCGGCGCTTCCTCTGAGGAAGGGAGAGGACCGCTCGAGGGCCATCAGTCCACCGGATCCGGGCCTTCTGGCTCTTCCGAGACCGGGGGTGGTTCAGGTTGGGAGGTCGTCCGAACTCGGCTGACTGCACGATCGAGTGCTTCACCCATCTGGGAGAAACTCACGCCGAGCGCGTCGACGAACGACTTGGCGGCCTCCTTGGCTCCCTGCTGCACCTCCGGGTCGCGAATCGCCCTGCCTACCGAGGTCAACGCGGTGTCTACGGCCTCGGTCACGGTGTGCAGAGCGTTGCGGACCTCCTCATCGGATGGGACCTCGTCACCGTGGTCTTTGGTGGCCCGGTAGTGATCTCGAAACGCGTACCCGAGGTTGCGGAACTCGCCCGCAACCGTCTGCCAGCTCTCCTCTACATCGCTCATGCACCCTCCTTGGTGCCTTCGATGCTACCGACCGTTCGATCGGATCGGGACGACAACGAGGCCTCCGACGCCATCGTCGAGGATGCTGACTCTGGCTCCGTAGTGCTGCTCGATGACCGACTCCTGAAGTACCTGCCGGGGAGTGCCATCGGTGATGACCTCACCGGCCGAGAGCAGCACGAGCCGGTCACAGAATTGTGCGGCGAGCGTGAGGTCGTGCATGGCGGAGAGCACGGTCAGGCTGCGCTCGCGCCGAAGCCGATCGATGAGGGCGAGTACCTGAAGCTGGTGGCCGATATCGAGTGCCGAAGTGGGCTCGTCGAGGAGGAGGAGTGAGGCCTCCTGGGTGAGTGCCCTCGCCAGGACGACTTGCTGGAGCTCTCCTCCGGACAGCTCTCCAAGGACCCGATTGGCGAGGCTTTCCATAGCCAGTGAGGAGAGCGCCGATCGTGCAACCGAGACGTCGTGGCGTCCTTCGACGCCGAGGTAGGAGATGTGCGGGCTTCGACCGAGCAGCACATAGTCGAAGACCCGCATGTCCGGGGGCGAGGCGGGACGCTGCGGCACGAGGGCTGCCATGCGGGCTCGGGCCGACTTGGAGAGATGTCGAGCGTCCTTGCCGCCAACAGTGACGGTTCCGGTCGAAGGGATGGTGCCGTGCACGGCACGCAGCAGCGTCGTCTTTCCCGCGCCGTTGGGTCCGATCAGTCCCACCCACTCGCCTTCGGACGCCTCGAGATCCACCCCCCGCACGATCGAGGTCTTGCCGAGGGTTACGTGGAGGCTCTCCACCGTGAGGCCGCTCATCGGAGACCCCGTGACGTGCGCAGGACGATGACGAAGAACGGTGCTCCCAGGAACGCGGTGACGACGCCGATGGGAAGCTCAGCAGGGCTGAGGGCCGTGCGAGCGACGACATCGGCCACGATCAGAAACGCCGCGCCGAAGAACGCGGACAGGGGGAGGATGACGCGATAGCTGGCTCCGGTGACCAGACGAACGGCATGGGGAACGATGATCCCGACGAACCCGATCAGGCCGCTGACGGCCACGGCCGCCGCGGTTCCGAGCGTCGCGGCCGAGACGACGAGCAGACGCACGCGGCGAACAGGGACACCGAGGGCGTTGGCCTCCTCATCACCCAGTGAGAGGACATCGAGCATCCGGCGGTGGAGCAAGACTACGAGCCCACCGATCACCAGATACGGCAGGATGAGCAGCACCTCATGCCATCCGCTCGTCGAAAGCCTTCCCAAGATCCAGGCGTACACCTCTCGGAGGGTGTCGGTGTTCCGTTGCTGGATGTACGTTTGCAGGGCGGTGAGAAACGAGGCGATGGCGACGCCGGCCAGGATGAGGCTGGTGTGGGTGCGGCGTCCGACGGTGCGGCCGAGGACGTAGGTCAAGATGACTCCGGTCACCGCGCCGGCAAAGGCTGCGACCGGCACGACGGCGCCTGTCGCGGGAGCTCCCGCGGCGATTGCCAGCGTCGCACCAAGACCGGCCCCTGCTGCAACGCCGAGCAGGTACGGGTCCGCGAGCGGATTGCGGAACACGCCCTGGTAGGCGGCGCCGGCCAGCGCCAGGGTTGCCCCGACCAGTCCCCCGAGGACCACCCTGGGGAGCCGGACGAGGGCGAGGATGTCGGTTTGGCGTTCGGTCAGACTCGAGGAGATCTCGACGCCTGGCAGCGCATTGATCGCCGAGCGGAAGGCCTCCGAGACGGGGATGTGGACAGGGCCGATCAGGGAGCCGAAGACGACCGCGGCGAGAACCGAGACCGTGCCAATCAGGATTCCCTTCCAGCTGAGCCTTGAGGGCCGATCGACACGTTGCGGGGCTGCGCTCACGAGTCGCCGGCCTCCCGGATCGCCGCTTGGACGGCGTCGAGAAGATCGACGATACGCGGACCCCATCGTGAGGCGATGTCATCGTCGAGTTCGATCACGTTCCCCCCTGTGACGGCGGTGAGGGTCCCCCATCCGGGGCGGGTCGCGACCGTTTCGGCGGTCTGGCTGCAGCACCTGGTGTCGGCGAGGAAGATGAAGTCCGGGTCGACGTCGAGGATGTACTCGGCAGAGAGTTGGGGGTAGCCGTAGCCGTCCTTATCGGCCGGGTCGGCGACGTTGTCGAGTCCGAAGAGTCCCATCAACTGTCCGATGAACGTGGTGGAAGTGACCGAGTAGTAGGTGGGGTCGAGCTCGAAGTAGTAGGTCGGTCGTTCGGTGGCAGAAGACGAGGCGGCATCCGAGCTCAGCTGCTCGATGCGTGCCCTCATCGACAGGGTGAGTTCATCCGCCTCCTGCTCATGACCGGTGGCGGTGCCCAGTTGCTCGATCTGGTCGTAGACGTCGGTCAGGGATGTCGCCGCGGGCTCGAGGAGCACCGGGATCTTCAGGGACTCGAGCGAGGCGATGAGATCGCCCGGATCGAACGTGATCACCACCAGGTCGGGGTCATACGCGACGATCGCTTCGACGTTGGGGCTGAACCCGGTCAAGTCGGTGACCGGTGCCGTCTCGGGGTAGGTGGACTGGTCGTCGACGGCGGTCACCTGAGATCCCGCGCCGATGGCGAAGAGCATCTCTGTGGCGGTCGGAGAGAGCGACACGATGGCACTGGGTGCTTCTTGGATCAATACCGGGCCGTTTGCAGCGGTGACCGTGACAGGAAACGGATCGGGGATCGTCGTGGTCGTCGTCGAGGGTGCGGTCGTGGTGGTCGCGTCCGTGGCCGGCGGGACTGTCGACGTGGTGACAGCGGTTCCGGTCGCGCAGGCGCTCATGACGAGCGC